>NZ_JAATTW010000051.1:0-23443 GCF_013414205.1 Pseudoalteromonas sp. MIP2626 | reverse complement strand
ATGCGACCAAGTAATTATTATGCCTTGATCTGATCACTACTTGCTCTATAAGTTCAATTTATAATGATCTTGCCGTGGCAGTTTGCCCCTTGCTGGGCAAAGTATTGGCATGCTTGAAAGAGTGCTTATGCTAAGCTTTATCTTATTAGATCAATTTGCTGGAGTGGGCTTTTTACTTGCCGCTAAATCGGTATTTAGGTTTGGTGATTTAAGTGCCAGTAAAGATAAAAAGCTCACCGAATATGTAATGCTAGGCACACTACTTAGCGTAAGTGTTACCTTGTTTGTAGGGTTAGGTATTAATTACTTAATCAGCTAGTCTGTAATAAAAGCAATGCATACACACTAAAAAATACCCATTAAAAAACGCGCCACTTGTAAAACAAGTAAGCGCGTTTTTGTATCAGCGTTTAAAAGTACAATTAGTCGTTGTTACTTGGGCGACGACGGCGCTGAGTATTACCACCAACAGATTCGCGTTTTGCCCATGGGCTTTGCGCTTTATCATCTGTTTTAGCTACAGGCTTTTTAGAACCGCCTCTGCGTGCACCCGTACCATTTCCGCCATTATTAGGCTTTTTATTATTTGGCTTGCTGCTGTCAGATTTAGGCTTATTAAATGGCTGATTGGTCTTTTTAGCTTTTTTAGGAGCGATTGGACGCGCATCTAAGTCACGCTCTGGTACTGGGTTAACCGGCTCAAAACCTTCTTCGGTAGCGCGAGGAATTAGCTCACCAATAAAGCGTTCAATGCCGTATAAATCCACTGCATCTTCCGTGGTTACAAACGAAATTGCATGGCCCGATGCACCGGCGCGGCCAGTACGGCCAATACGATGCACGTAATCTTCGTATACGTTTGGTAAGTCGTAGTTAACAACGTGTGGAAGCTCCACAATATCTAAACCACGGGCAACAATATCGGTTGCAACTAACACACGTACTTCACCGCTTTTAAAACCATCAAGGGCTTTAACACGTGCCCCTTGCGATTTATTACCATGAATAGCCGCGCCAACAATATCATCGCGCTCTAGTTGTTTAACCAAGCGGTTTGCACCGTGCTTAGTACGACTAAATACTAATACTTGCTGCCAATCGTTAGTACGAATTAGGTGGCTTAATAACGCTGTTTTACGTGGTTTATCTACCGCGTAAACACACTGAGTAACGCTTTTAGCTGTGGTGTTTTTTGCAGCAACAGAAATTTCAACCGGATCGTTTATCAATCCTTTTGCTAGCGCACGAATTTCGTCAGAAAAGGTTGCCGAAAACATTAAGTTTTGACGTTTTGCAGGCATTTTTGCAATCAGGCGTTTAATATCATGAATAAAGCCCATGTCGAGCATGCGGTCAGCTTCATCAAGAACTAATACTTCAACACTATCAAATTTAACCGCATTTTGATTATGTAAATCGATTAGACGGCCCGGAGTTGCCACTAAAATATCAACCCCTTTGCGTAAACGTTGCATTTGTGGGTTAATTTTAACGCCACCGTAAACTACAAACGAGCTTACATTTGAATGCTTTGCGTACTCTTCAACATTTTCGCTAACTTGCAAAGCAAGCTCACGGGTTGGCGTTAAAATAAGTGCACGTACATGGTTACTTTTAGCTTTAGGACCGCTAGACAAACGCTCAATAAGTGGCAGTGTAAAACCCGCTGTTTTACCTGTTCCTGTTTGCGCTGCTGCCATCACATCACGACGATCAATAATCGCCGGAATTGCTTGAGCCTGAATTGGCGTTGGCGTTTCATAGCCCTTCTCTAAAACCGCATTAACTAAAGACTGTGATAAACCTAAACCTTCAAAACTCATATAAACTCTCTTTTAAATAAGGCTAAACTAGCCAGTTGCGCGCATTATACCTATAACCTGCAATATTGCATAAAAATATTCACATCCAACTTTTAGTGCTCATTTTTTGCTACTATTAACTACCGCTAAAAATAAATTAAAGAGTTACTTATGAGCTTAAAGACCCAAGCAAACCAAATAACTTTAGTTGAGTGTTTACATAATGTAGAGGCTAAGCGGGAAGAGGAGGCGAAAACATTACTCGCCCTATTTACAAAAGCCACTAATGAGCAAGCCGTTGTATGGGGTAAGGATATTATTGGCTTTGGCCACTATACCTATAAACATAACTCTGGCAGCAGTGAAAAATGGCCACTCACTGGCTTTTCGCCGCGTAAAACCAAGCTGTGTATTTATATAATGCCCGGCTTTGAAGATGAGACGATTAAAACCCTACTTAACCAGTTAGGAAAGCACAGTTTAGGAAAAAGCTGTTTATATATTACAAGCCTAGCTAAAGTGGATTTAACGATACTCGCGCAGATAATTACAAGGTCTCTCAATATTATGCAGCAGCGCTACCCGCAGTTATAAAACGCAAAAAACGGCTAAAAAGCCGTTTTTTTATATCACGGTATTTACTAGTTACTTAACCCCAAGCTCACGTAAACGCTCTTGCAAGTAACTATCAGCGGTATAGCGCTCTGATAACACCACATCTGGGCGAGGGTGTAAAAATAGCGGTAATGAAATACGCGACTTACTAGACGCTTTACCTGTTGGGTTAATTACCCGATGAATTGTCGAAGGGAAATAACCACCCGATGCTTCTTGTAGCATGTCACCAATATTAATGATCAAGCAACCAAAATCAGAAGGAACATCTAACCAACCACCTTCGGTGTTTTTAACTTGTAAACCCGGTTCATTAGAAGCTGGTAGTACTGTTAGCAAGTTAATATCGCCATGCGCAGCTGCACGAATAGCACCTGGCTCTTCATCGCCGGTCATTGGTGGGTAATGTAAAATACGCAGTAATGTTTGCTCAGAGTTAGCAATCATGTCTTTTAAGTCAATCGAAAATTTAGCACGCACATCTGCTGGTGCTTCTGCTTGTACCCAACTTAAAAGCGTTGCTGCAAACTCATTCGCTAAACGATAGTACTCACGTATGTCTGCTTCTAACTGGGCAGGTACACGGCCTTTAGGATAAACATGGAAGTACTCTTTAATATCTTTAACTTTACAGCCTTTTGCCACTTCAGATACCGAAGGCGGAAAATAGCCATCTTGGGTGTCTTTAGAAAATAAAAAGTCCTGCTTTTGATCTGAGTTAAAAAAGTCTTGCCAATTTTTATAAATAGACTCAACTAAAGATTGCGGAATTGGATGGTTTTTTAATACCCCAAAGCCGGTATTTCTTAATGATTCAACAAATTGAGCAGCCGCATTGTCCGCTTTATAATCAACAGTAGGTAATTGCATTGTACATTCCAGTGAATAGGTTGTGAGAGGTCATTTACATTATAGAGGTAGATTACTCTATTTAAGCAGCAAAGCCTGTATTATTACCACCGTGAGGATAGACAAACAGCCCTAAAATCATAAGGACATATGTCCGCACCTTGACTGGGTGAGCAATTGAGTTGATCTTAATCAAATTATAAATAAACATTGAAATAACATCACTTCGCACCTATCTCTTACTTATGCTAATAATGTTTATTATTTTGTACTTTAATTTAAGTATTAAGGCTTCTCATGCGACAAAAAGTATCTTTTAAAAGTGGTGATTTAAAACTGGCAGGACAACTTGAACTGCCCTCTGGTGAAATTAAATTTTACGCCCTATTCGCACACTGTTTTACCTGTGGCAAAGATATAGCAGCGGCAACCCGTATCAGCCGTGCACTCACACAACAAGGGATTGCAGTATTACGCTTTGACTTTACCGGCTTAGGTAATAGCGATGGCGACTTTGCCAATAGTAATTTTTCATCTAATATTCAAGACTTAGTAGCAGCCGCTAATCACCTGCGTGAACATTTTGGTGCACCGCAATTACTTATAGGCCACAGCTTAGGTGGAGCTGCAGTACTGGCCGCTGCTGAGCACATACCAGAAGTATCGGCAATTACTACCATAGGTGCGCCATCAGATGCACAGCACGTAGCACACAATTTTAAAGCCCACCTAGATGAAATTAACGCAGCTGGCGAAGCTAAAGTAAATTTAGCGGGCCGCGAGTTCACTATTAAAAAACAATTTATAGACGATATAGCCAAGTACGATAAAAGCCACATAAGTAAACTTAAGCGCGCATTATTAGTAATGCACTCCCCTATTGACGCGACTGTAAATATTAGCGAAGCCGAAAAAATTTACGCATCAGCTAAGCATCCTAAAAGCTTTATTAGCCTAGATAACGCCGATCACTTACTTACTAATAAAAACGATGCCGACTACGCAGCAGATATTATTGCCACCTGGGCCAATCGTTATGTAAATTACGATAAAACTAAATATACGGCTAAATTAAATAATGGCAGCGTATTAGTAGAAGAAAAAGACCATGTATTTACTCAACACGTAAGCACCAAAGAGCATACTTGGCTTGCCGATGAGCCACTAAAAGCAGGTGGCCATAACTTAGGCCCAGATCCGTATGAGCATTTACTCGCCGGGCTTGGCGCGTGTACCTCTATGACACTACGCATGTATGCGAGCCATAAAAAATTACCCTTGGAGCATGTCAAAGTTGAGCTTGAGCACACTCGCGATTATAAAACACAAGACGATAACGCAGAGCAAACCCAAGGTGTTGAAGCTATTACGCGTAAAATCACCTTAACGGGCGACTTAACCCCCGAGCAACGCGCGCGCCTTCTCCAAATTGCCAATAAATGCCCAGTGCATAAAACCCTACACAATAACCCACTAGTGGTAAGTGAATTGGTAGAGTAACTTATAATAATTTTAATTCAGTATGTAAAATAGCGCAGTTAAAGCTGCGCTATTTTTTCATCTTGTTAAGCTAAATAATTAATTATTTTAAATGTGTGCGATAATAACCGTCATTGTTCCAATATTTTTAGCAAAAGAACTCATCCATGAAATCATATAACACCATTGCAGAACGAATCGAAATTTTACAAAGCCGAATCGAAGCCTATAAAGACGAAATTGAAGTATTAAAAGCAGAACCTAAAAGTGATAACGAACGCATTATTTTTAAGTTTATTGAAACCGGCAGCACAGGTAAAACCAAAGACTATGTACGTGGTTTAGGCATTAAATCGTCTCGCGATAGCTTATATTCGTCAGGTGATGTAACTAAGCTGATTAAAGATGGCGCAACCGATATTTCGCCAGCGTTACTTGAAATAGCCAGAGTGCTTGCAAGCGCACGTAATAAAAACGGCCCTAGCTGTTAAAAAAAGCTTAATTAGCCGTGCAATTACGGCTAATCCACCAGCTCCACATCTAACCCACTGAGTAAATTCAACGCTTCAAAACGCTCAAATTTAGCCTTGTTCACATTATTATTTTTTACATCAATATTAAAATGTGTCGCGCCCACGAAATTTACTTTACTAAGATTTGTTTGCTGAAACAGGCTATCTCTAAAGTCGGTATTACTAAAGTTACTGCCAGCTAAATTAGCGTGTCTAAAATCAACATCTTTGGCAAAGCAATCGGTCATAATCAATACTTTTAGATCCAACTCATAAAATGAGCTATGACTAAGCTGACAATGCTTAAAACTCACTGATGAAGTAAATGCCAATTGCGGCCAATTTATCTGTGCCCACTGAATACTGTTGAGTTTACAATCACAAAAGCTAACCTCTTCTAACGCACTATAACCCCAATTTAAATCACTCAAATTACAATTAATAAATTCGCACTCAATAAAGCGACAATTACTAAACTGGCTTTGACTAAAATCACATTCAATAAACTGACACTGCTCAAACTCAATACCGTTGAAGTACTCTGATTGTGCATTACATTTTGAAAACTGTTGCTGGTAATAATCGTTTTCTAAAAATTGATAACTAGTTGGCATACATACCTCCACGCTTTCCTTGCTTAAACAAAAAACCCCTAAGCTTACGCCTAAGGGTTTTGAATTAATTAAATACTAATGAGTTATTTACTCTGCTGATTTTTCAGCTTTTTCTACTACGCTAATTGCAAGTTCAGCTAACGAATCAAGGTTAGGTTTGCTTGGCGCGTTGGTTAATAAACACGACGCTTGTGTTGTTTTAGGGAACGCAATAACGTCACGAATGTTATCAGTACCACAAAGCAACATAGCTAAACGGTCAAGACCAAAGGCTAAACCAGCATGTGGTGGCGTACCATATTTAAGTGCGTCAAGTAAAAAGCCAAACTTGTCTTGTTGCTCTTGCTCATTAATACCTAAAATTCTAAACGCAGCTTCTTGCATATCAGCATTATGAATACGTACCGAACCACCACCTACTTCGTAGCCGTTTAATACCATATCGTACGCATCTGAAATAGCAGCCGCAGGGTTTGCTTCAAGCTCACTTGCGCTCATGTCTTTTGGCGCAGTAAATGGATGATGCACAGCGTGTAGCGTGCCTTCGTCATCTTCTTCAAACATTGGGAAGTCTACAACCCAAAGTGGTGCCCAGCTATCAAGATTAGTGATTTCTAAATCAATACCAATTTTAACGCGCAGTGCGCCCATTGCTTCATTTACTGTGTTGCGCTTATCGGCACCAAATAAAATAATATCGCCCGACTGTGCATTAGTACGCTCAAGTAATTGCGTAATTACATCTGCAGTTAAAAATTTAGCCACTGGCGACTGCACGCCTTCTGCGCCCGCAGTGTGGTCGTTTACTTTCATCCACGCCATACCTTTAGCGCCGTAAATACCAATAAACTTAGTGTAATCGTCAAGTTGTTTACGCGAAAGCTTAGCGCCACCCGGTACAGTTAATACCGCAACACGGCCTTTTTCGTCGTTTGCAGGGCCAGAGAAAACATTAAACTCTACGTCTTTAACTAAATCGGCAATATCAACAAGCTTCATTGGGTTACGTAAATCAGGCTTGTCTGAACCGTATAAGCTCATTGCTTCGCTGTAAGGCATGATTGGGAAATCGCCTAAATCAACGTTTAGCAATGTTTGCCACATTTCACGGATCATTTTTTCAGTCATACCACGTACTTGATCAGAGCTCATGAACGAGGTTTCAATATCTATTTGGGTAAATTCTGGTTGGCGATCGGCACGTAAATCTTCATCACGGAAACATTTAACAATTTGGTAGTAACGGTCAAAACCCGACATCATCAACAATTGCTTAAACAACTGCGGTGACTGCGGTAATGCGTAAAAGCTACCTTTGTGAACACGACTCGGCACTAAATAATCGCGCGCGCCTTCTGGCGTTGCTTTAGTAAGTACTGGTGTTTCTATGTCTAAAAAGCCGTTTTCATCTAAAAAGCGACGAACAAAGCTGCTTGCTTTAGCGCGTAATTTTATGCGGTCGCTCATTTCTAAACGACGTAGGTCTAGGTAGCGGTATTTTAAACGACGCTCTTCAGAGTTCACTTGGTTAAAATCAAGTGGTAATGGCTCTGAGCGGTTAATAATATTAAGCTCAGTACCTAAAATTTCGATTTCGCCTGTAGGCATGTCTTTATTTACTTGGCTATCTGGGCGTGCACGTACAATACCTTTTAACTGCACACAAAATTCTTGGCGAAGCGTGTTAGCTGAACTCATTAACTCTTCAATGTCAGAATCGAATACAACTTGTACTAAACCTTCTCTATCGCGTAAATCGACAAAGATAAGTCCACCAAGGTCACGTCGTTTGTTGATCCAGCCACATAGTTCAACTTCTTGATCTATGTGAGTTTTATTTAGCTGTCCGCAGTATATAGAGCGCATAGTTTTCCTGTCAGATAAAAGGCGTGCAACGGTCAAAAAACATTCGTTTTAAGTAGGGTAAATCTTTTTTATAAATACGAATATAAAAATAACACCGCTAGCAATTCAAAATAATCAAATTAAGCCCTGTATTATACGCAAGTGATATGAAGATACTAGGGCGGGTGTCGTTTTTTGCATCGGATTTAAAGCAGCATATTTTATTATTTGATACACTATAGCCACTTTAGGATTAGGCGTTAGTTTGTATGCTATATATTGGGTGCCCACAGTGGTCGAGCAATGCGTGGAAAGGCAATTTATTTTCGAGCCAATGTAAAAATGCCGATATGCTAAGCCAATACGCGCAACATTTTAACTCTGTAGAGGGAAATACCAGCTTTTACGCCGATCCATCCCCAAGTACTCTTTTACGCTGGGCAAACAGTGTACCCGACGATTTTAAATTTACCTTTAAGTTTCATCGGCGCTTTAGCCATGAGCTAAAGCTGACTAATGTACACAACGAGCTAACTGCTTGGCTTAACTTATTTGCACCAATTTTAGAAAAAACTGGGCAAATTATGCTGCAGCTGCCAAGTGCCT
Organism: Pseudoalteromonas sp. MIP2626; assembly: GCF_013414205.1. Lineage (NCBI taxonomy): Bacteria > Pseudomonadati > Pseudomonadota > Gammaproteobacteria > Alteromonadales > Pseudoalteromonadaceae > Pseudoalteromonas > Pseudoalteromonas sp. MIP2626. The sequence goes on along the minus strand of NZ_JAATTW010000051.1, from coordinate 15,121 downwards.
TTGGCCCTAATGATTTACCCAAGTTAGCGCAATTTATTAGCCTATTACCCAAAGAGCTAAACTTTGGGGTAGAAGTTCGCCATCCGGCATTTTTTCAAAAGGGTGAAGCCGAAATAGCGCTTAATCAGTTATTAATGGCAAGCAACATAAACCGTATAGCCATGGATACCCGCGCCCTATTTGCAGTTAAAGCCAATACAGAAGCGCTGATTGATGCACAACAAAAAAAGCCGCATCTGCCCGTGCATGCTATTGCTACAAGTGAGCAACCCATGGCACGTTTTGTTATTGCTAATTTACAAAGTGAATATAAAACCTTTTATAAGCCTTGGCTTAGTAAAGTAAAACAGTGGCTTGATGAAGAAAAAACGCCTTATGTATTTTTTCATACCGCAGACAACCGAGAAGCACCGCTATTAGCAAGGCAGTTTTGCCAAGATCTAGGTTATAACCACAAGGTATTGAATCCATTTAGCGGCGAGGCAGAAGCCCACCAGCAAGCGCTTTTTTAAATAGCCACTTACAACAAATAAAATGATAAGAACTTAGAGAGCAACATGAGTGAATACGCACGTTATTTTACCGGCTACCCTGCAAACATTGTTGAGCAAGTATTAAACCTAATCAGCAATGATAAAGTAAGTAACTACTTACTTAAAAAGTATCCGCAGGCACATAATATTACCAGCGACAAAGCACTTTTTAGCTACGCCACAGAGCTTAAAAAACAGTATTTAAAAAATGCCCCGCCGTTTGGTCGCGCCGCATTTAAAAAGCAAGGCGACATGGTCACTAATGCACTTGGCACGCACACCTATCGTATGCAAGGTAAAACTCGCAAGCACGACTTGGCCATCAACAGCGATTTACTGCGCGCTCCCGAGCCATTACTAAAAGCCTTAGTGGTACACGAGCTCGCTCATTTTAAAGAAAAAGACCATAACAAAAGCTTTTATAAACTTTGTTGTCACATGGAGCCAAGTTACCACCAGCTAGAACTCGATTTACGCATTTTTTGCGTGGCTGTAGAGCAAGGCAACAATCCTTATTTAAAATGAGCTAATTTAACGCACATTAGCTAAGGCAAAACTGTAAATTTAGTTAAACCTATAAGTTGCCCCGATTCTGTTACTACGTGCACCTGCCATTTACCGACAGAATCAGTTGGGAAATTTACTTTATGGGTCCAGGCTCTATAACCTTGCTCTCGGCCACCACTTATATTTAATGTGATCCGATCTACTTCTTTATTATTGTATAACCACACATGCAATATTTTTTCATTTAATCCTCTGGGCGCTTTAACAGCGGTCCACGTATATAACCCCTGATGATGTAGTGAATAAGAGTCTAATTGCTTAATATTACCAATAGGTTGGCGTTGCTCTAAATCAACCTCGTGCGATAAAGTAATATCGGTTAAACGCAAAGCCGCTGGCGGCACCCAGCTACGCAGTTGCCATAAGCCAGCACTTAACATACACAAAATTACCACCAATAAAGGAAATCGCCACCAGCGGGTATTGGGCATTAAATTACCTAAACTTGGAAGGGTAAAAATAACAGCAGTAACCAAAGCAATTGCTAAACTTTGGCTAGTGGTTACATTAAATAAAATAGGTAAAGTAACCAATATAACTACAAACAATGCAAAGTTATGAAACACCGCAAATAGCATGCGATTTTTTGCTAACTTTTTATAATACAAGGGATCGATAACCGATATAACTGCACACATTATCATTAGCGCGGTAAAAATAGCTTGTGGATGATCCCACTGCGTCACCGCTAAAAAAAATGGTAAAGCAAAAAATAGGCTCTCTTGTTGCACCATTTGTAAAGCAAAGCGCATAAAGTTGGGCGATACCGCAACACCAAATCTTTGCTCTACTTTGTCGCGCAACCAGTTATCAATAATTAACCATACCCAACTCACTAGCAAAAATATGGCGATAAATTGCGAAAACGATTCTTTTCGCTCAACTAATACATAACTTGCCACACCTGAGCAAAATGCTATTACCGCTAATAACCCCGGCCGCTGTTGCATTGCAATTATAAATTTTGTTATTAAACTTTTAAAATAGTCCATCTAATTTGGGGTCCGTATTAGTGTGTATGCTAAAGCGCTTAAAAACGTAAGCGCATTATCTTAACGTAATTACCTGAACAACACTTAAATAGCATAAAACCCCTCGGCTTATTAATACAATAATCGGTTAAGTAATGACTATTTGGGTTGCTTTAAGTGGGTGCGCGAAATCTCTTCATTTACCCAGTGTAATAATTGTTTTATTGCCTTAGATAGCACCTGATTTTGTCGCACTATATAACCCAAACTAGTGGTTGGAAATTGCGGTAAAGCCGTCACTGTGGTGGTTAAATTGGCTTTAGATCGCAGCGAAAACTCAGGTACAATTGCCACACCAAAACCAGCTTCTGCCCAATCAATTTGTGCATCAACACTGCCCACTTCCATAACCCGATAACTCGGTAAATTTAAAGACGGTAGCGCATTATCTAATAGCTCACGGGTACGGGTATCGTGGCCTAATAAAATTAATGTTGGCGGCTCAGTTAGTACCATACTTTCATCGTTTTTTGCTTGCTGCCATAACGCTAAATTATTCCCCAGCGCACACCACTTTATCTGCTGGAGTTCACTAAAATGCAGTGGCTCACTTTCTTTTTGAGCAATTACAAAGCCTAAATCGGCTTCTGCACTTTTAACCAGCGCCGATGCCTGTGACGAAGTGGTATTAAGCAAGGTAAAATCAATCCCCGGGAACTGGGTTTTAAACAGCTGAAAAGGCTCTATGAGTAACAAGCGAGAAATAATATCACTGGCTGCAATAGTGAGCGTGCCTTGGCTTAAGTTATTTATTGCATTAAGATCAGACTGACAGACCTTCAATTCCCATAAGGTTTTTTGCCCAGACTGTAATAAACGCAAACCCGCTTGGGTTAAACAAAATGGGTTACGCTCGATTAACTTTACCCGCGTCATTTTTTCTAACTGCTTAATATGCAAGCTCACATTAGGTTGCGTCATGTGCAGTGCACTTGCCGTTTTACCAAAGTGCTTTAGCTCTGCTAATGTAACAAAGGTTTTTAACCAATGAATATCTAACATCTCACTTCCTTAATATTGCCCGCATTATATGGAATCCTTATTGATATCATAATTATAATTAATTTCTCTTATTTTAACAGCCCGCATATCATATCAGCTTGTTCAATTTGGAGATTAAATTATGCCGTCAATTGTTGTTGTAGGTGCAAACTGGGGTGATGAAGGCAAAGGCCGCATCGTAGATTTTTTAGCTGAGAACGCATCAGCAAGCATTCGCTTTCAAGGTGGTAATAACGCCGGTCATACCGTTGTGAATGATTTTGGCACCTTTAAACTACATCAATTACCTAGCGGTATTTTTAATCCTGATTGTATAGCAGTACTTGGTCCTGGCATGGTAATTAGCCCTAGCGCCTTAAGCGAAGAAATAGCCGAAGTTAAAGCCGCTGGCGTTAATGTAAAGCTGTGTATTTCTGATCGTGCCACTTTATGTCTGCCTTTACATGCTCTTGAAGACACCCTTGAAGAATTACGTTTAGGCGACGCTGCTTACGGCTCGACTCGTCAAGGTATTTCGCCAGCGTATGGCGACCGAGTAATGAAAAAAGGCATTTTAGTGGGTTGGTTAAATCAGCCTGACGTTTTACTAGAGCGTATTCAATTTATGCTTGATTGGAAAATGCCACAGCTAAAAGCCTTATATCCAAGTTGTGATTTTTCGCAAACAGCTGAAGAAATGACGCAGTGGTTACTCGATGTAACCGCACCTTGGCGTGCATTTATTTGTAATGTGACAGAGCCGTTAAAAGCACTACAAAAACAAAATGCTAATTTATTGTTTGAAGCTCAGTTAGGTGCAGGTCGCGATTTAGTCTATGGCGAATACCCTTACACTACCTCTTCAAACGTAACGGCCGCTTATGCAGGCATAGGCAGCGGTTTACCTGCGCTTCGTCCTGAACGTGTTGTTGCGGTAGCAAAGTCGTTTAGCTCATCTGTAGGTACGGGGACTTTAGTTACTGCAATGGAAGAGCAAGACAATTTCCGTGAAAGCGCTAACGAATATGGCGCAGTAACTGGCCGTCCACGCGACATGGGCTACTTTGATGCAGTTGCCACGCGCAACGGTGTTGAGCTACAAGCTGCAACCGAAATTGCCTTAACCAAAATTGATTGTTTATCGGGTATGAAAGATTTAAAAATCTGTGTTGCCTATGACGGCGATCATAGCGAAAACCCAATTTGGCCACAAACGGCTGCATTAAGCCCTGTATATGAAAATATGCAACCTTGGGATGAAGACATTACCGGTTGTCGTACCTTCGACAGCCTACCAATTGCAGCGCAACAATACGTTGAGCGCATTGAAGCGTTAATGGGCGTACCAATAACTATGGTGTCTGTTGGTCCTGAGCGCGAACAGATGATTATTCGCTAAATAGCGCTATTGTGTTTAAATAACTGTTGGGTTTAATCATGCAACCCAACAGTTATTAATAAAGGCCAACACTGAGCTTGGCTGGTTTTTATGACCTTAACCACATAATTATTTTAACGTATTCTTACAGCCCTAGCCCTGCCATAAAATCGTCATCATCACTATCATCTGCTTCTTTTGCAGCTTTAACTTTGGCTTTTTCTGCTTTTTGTTTTGCTTCGTTTTCGATAATATCGTCGGGATCTATTGCTTCGACAATGTCAAAGTCGTGTAATTTAATAAATTCAGTTTTATCCATTGCCAGCTCTAAATAAAATATATTTTGTTTACTGGTGGTAAACGTTACGCGGCGCGCTTGTGGGCGATCCATTGTGGTATCTACCGATATTTGTACCTGTTTATTAATTGCCATCATTTTTGGCTGATTTTGGGTAATAGAGGTATGTAATTGCTCGCGTACTTTAGAGGTAAAGTCGCCAACTATTTGGTTCATTAGCTCGCCTAATACGTTTGATACATCGTCAGATAAATGACTATGTGCTATTTCTTCCTCAGGCATGCCCATGTTACGCATGTAATCGCCATAAATTTCCATTGCCGCTTGCGATGTGAAATTAGTGATTACCAGCCCGGTAAAGCCACCATCAAATAACACAAAACAGCCAATATCTGGGCGCATACAAGTACGGGTAATTTTTTGCACCATAGCGGAGTAACTAACACTATTGCCACTGGCCGATGTGAGTACCCCTGTAACCGAGTGACAAAGGGTTGCCAATATATCATCGGTGCTAATAACTTTACTTTTGCTCATTTAATAGTCTCATTTATACTTATTTTTCATTATTCTAGCCAAGCTACTTAATTTATCACTGACTATCCAGCATAAAATGTTAAAATAGCGCCATTATTTTCAAAGAGACTGGCTTCGTGACCATTAAAGACAGTATTTATGCCTCTGAGCAACAAGTTAAAGACTTTAGTTTTGATCAAAACGTAGTCGAAGTTTTTCCTGATATGATCCAGCGTTCGGTGCCGGGTTACGCCACTATAGTGAGCACTATGGGTAAACTTGCCGGTGAGTATGCGCAAAGTAACTCTAACCTTTACGATTTAGGTTGCTCGCTAGGTGCGGTTACATTAAGTATGCGCCGTAATATTCGCACCGATAACTGCCATATTATTGCAGTCGATAACTCACAAGCTATGGTTGAGCGTTGTAAGGTACATTTACAGGGCTTTAAGTCAGAAGTACCGGTTTCCGTTACCTTAGGCGACATTAACGAGCTTGAAATTCAAAATGCTTCAGTGGTGGCAATGAACTTTACGCTGCAGTTTATTCCGCATGCACAGCGCCAAGCCGTGCTTGAAAAAATATACGCCAACTTAAAACCCGGCGGTGTATTGCTGCTGAGCGAAAAAATAAAAGCCGAAAACGAGCTGTGTGATAATTTACTAATTGACCTACATCACGACTTTAAACGCCACAATGGATATTCGGAGCTTGAAATAAGTCAAAAGCGCACCGCTATTGAAAACGTAATGCGCCCTGATACGCTAAGCACGCACTTTACCCGCTTAAAAGACATTGGCTTTAGCCAAACTCAGGCGTGGTACCAATGTTTTAATTTTTGCTCAATGATCGCAATTAAATAAAGAGAGTAAGTAATTTATGTCTCAATGGTTTAACCAATTTTACGCTGCTATTGCCCAAAGCCCACTTAGTCACTGGCTAGAAACCCTGCCTGCGCAATTAAAATATTGGCAGTTAGAGGCAAGTCATGGCGACTTACCACAGTGGCAAAAAGTGCTTAAAAATTTACCTGAAGTTAAAACTCAACATGTTGATATTACTACTCAGGTAAAAATTGGCGCAGCGGGTGAAATGACCGATGGTGAGCAAAAGCAAACCCTGCATTTATTAAAGCGCATGATGCCATGGCGCAAAGGCCCATTTAGCGTTCACGGTATTGAAATAGATACAGAGTGGCGCAGCGATTGGAAATGGGATCGCCTGCTTCCACATATTGAACCGCTCAAGGGCCGAACAGTGTTAGATATTGGCTGTGGCTCGGGCTATCATTTATGGCGTATGCGCGGTGAAGGCGCTCAGTTTGTAGTAGGCATTGACCCTTCTGACTTATTTTTGTGTCAGTTTCAAGCTATAAAACACTTTAACCCCGACGAAAACGTACACTTATTACCACTGGGTGTTGAAGCACTACCCGAGTTAAAAGCATTTGATACGGTATTTTCGATGGGGGTACTTTATCATCGTCGCTCGCCTATCGACTTTTTAGCACAATTAAAAGCACAACTGCGCCCCGGTGGCGAGTTAGTCTTAGAAACTTTAGTCATTGAAGGCGACGAAAATACGGTACTTGTACCCACCGACCGCTACGCTAAAATGCGTAACGTGTGGTTTATTCCAAGCACCGCAGCATTAAAGCTATGGATGGAGCGCGTCGGTTTTAAAGATGTTCAAGTGAAAGATTGTGCGATTACCACCTTAGATGAGCAACGCAAAACTGCTTGGATGGAAAACGAATCGTTAGTCGACTTTTTAGATCCAAACGACACCAGTAAAACCATTGAAGGTTACCCAGCACCACTACGTGCTATTTTAACTGCTAAAGCATAGCGTTAACTGCAACATAAGCAAACAGTAAAAAACGCCTAAGGGCGTTTTTTTGTTTATTTAGCCAGCAATTAGCGGACAAGTGTCCTGTTAATTATTTCAATACTATATTTACGCTAGCCGCGGTTACGCAATTGTTGTAAAATACGCGCGTTTCTAAGCAACCCAAAACAACTATTTTGAGGAAAACCTGTGAGCGAACAAAAACAGTCTCTAAGCTATAAAGACGCGGGCGTAGATATCGACGCTGGTAATGCACTTGTTGAGCGTATTAAAGGTGTGGTTAAAAAAACTCGTCGTCCTGAAGTAATGGGCGGTATTGGTGGTTTTGGCGCACTTTGCGAAATTCCGGCAGGTTATAAGCAACCAGTATTAGTTGCCGGCACTGATGGTGTGGGTACTAAGTTACGTTTAGCTATCGATCTTAAAAAGCACGACACTGTAGGTATCGACTTGGTCGCTATGTGTGTAAACGATTTAATTGTTCAAGGTGCTGAACCGTTGTTTTTCCTAGATTACTATGCAACAGGTAAGCTAGACGTAGACACGGCCGCCGACGTAGTAACCGGTATTGGTAAAGGCTGTGAAATCTCTGGCTGTGCCCTTATTGGTGGCGAAACCGCAGAAATGCCTGGTATGTACGACGGCGAAGACTACGATATGGCTGGTTTTTGTACCGGTGTTGTAGAAAAATCAAAAATTATTGATGGCACTAAAGTAGCCGCGGGCGATCAACTTATCGCGCTTGCTTCAAGTGGTCCGCATTCAAATGGCTTCTCACTTATTCGCAAAGTGCTTGAAGTATCTAAAGCAGATACAAGCGCTGATTTTGAAGGCAAAACATTAGGCGAAACATTGCTTGAACCTACTCGCATTTACGTTAAACCACTGCTTGAGTTATTCAAGCACGTTGACGTACACGCGCTTTCGCACATTACCGGTGGCGGCTTTTGGGAAAATATCCCACGCGTATTACCTGCCTCTGCAAAAGCAGTAGTAAAAGGCGATAGCTGGCAGTGGCCTAGTATTTTTAACTGGTTACAAGAAAACGGTAACATTACTACACACGAAATGTACCGCACATTTAACTGTGGTGTAGGCATGGTGTTAGTTGTTCCAGCCGACAAACTAGAGCAAAGCTTAAGCATGCTAAAAGACTTGGGCGAAAACGCATGGCACCTTGGTGAAATTCAAGACGCAGCGCCTGGCGAAGAGCAAGTTGAAATTGTAGGTGGTGCTAAGTAATGGCACCCACTCGTCTTGTAGTTTTAATCTCAGGCGGTGGCTCTAATTTACAAGCCATTATTGATGCCTGTGAAAGTGGCGAGATAAATGCGCAAATAGCGGCTGTTATTAGTAACAAAGCAGACGCTTATGGCCTTGAACGTGCTAAGCAAGCTGGCATTGCTACACAAGTGCTGAGTCATAAAGATTTTGACTCGCGCGAGGCCTACGATACACAGTTAATGAGCATCATTGACTCTTTTATACCGAATCTAGTTGTATTAGCTGGGTTTATGCGTATTCTTACTCCTAACTTGGTGCAAAAATATATTGGAAAAATGTTGAACATTCATCCATCTTTGTTGCCTAAGTACCAGGGGCTGAATACCCACCAAAGAGCAATTGATGCAAATGATGATGTTCATGGCGTAAGTGTTCATTTTGTAACTGAAGAGCTAGACGGAGGTCCGGTTATACTTCAGGCAAAAGTACCTGTACTCAAGGATGATACAGCAGACACATTAGCAAAACGCGTGCACGAACAAGAGCATATAATTTATCCTTTGGTGGTCAAATGGTTCAGTGAACACAGACTAACTATGGAAGCAGATTATGCAGTTCTTGACGAAACAAAACTTCCTGCACACGGCGCGCAGTACCCACAATAAAAAAATAAGTGCCCTGCTATTATGTGTGGGCACTTTACTTCCAACTAGCCTTATTGCCGGCGAATTGACACAGTACGAAGCTAAGTATGATATTTTACGCAAAGGTAAAAATCATGGTGAAGCCGTGCGTGAACTCAAAAAGATAAGTGACGATAACTACGAGTTAACCTATCACAGCAATATTGAGTGGATGATTTTTTCTGACTCACGCCAGGAAACCTCTAAATTTACCTTTAAAGATGGCAAAGTGAGCCCACATCATTATTCAATGATCCGTACCGGCACTGGTCCTGATAAAGACTACAACATTGATTTTGATGCACAAAAAAAAGTCGTTAATAGCAGCAGCAGCGAATACCCGCTCGAATGCGAATGGACTGATGACTTTCAAGATGCTATTTCGTATCAGGTGCAAGTACGCGAAGGTTTGAAAAAAGGCGAAACCAGTTTTTCATTCCCGTTAATCGATAAAAAAGGTAATCGCCGCGACTACAACTTTGAAGTTGTTGCAACAGAGATGATTTCATTACCTATCGGCAACGTAGAAGCAATTAAAGTAAAACGCTTATACGATAATGACAAACGCCAAGCACTTGCTTGGTTTGCACCAGAAATGGATTACATGCTAGTGCGTATGTGGAAAGGTGAAAAAGGAATGGAGCAATTTGAAGTGCAAATAAACTCATTTACCGTTACAGCACCTGTCATTGCACCACCTGCTGATATTAAAGAAGTAACAAGCCCAGAGTAAGCAATTATTTTTAGCTATAAATGGCTTTATTACTATTAATTTTTATAAAGCGCGATGATAATCGCGCTTTTTTTATACGTTTTGTTTCGCGATTAAATCTAAAAGTTAAGCTTTATTAAGCCTCACTTTGCTGCTGCGCAGAAGCTGGCAAGCCAAAAACCCGATCGAACGCCCATGTAAAAACAATTGCATAAACAAAAAAGAATGCAAAAAATCCAAGGTTCGCTATAAATGCACTAAGCACTGAAATTTTCAACCACAGCGCCATAACAGGCACTAAAATTAAAACAAGGCCACCTTCAAAGCCAATTCCGTGTAATAAGCGACGATTGAATGAGCGACCTTTTATTGTTTGCTGAGACTCCCAGCGCTCAAATAGCGCGTTAAATACATAGTTCCAGCTAAGTGCTACGCTGGATAATACAAAAGCGAGGCCTATCGCCGAAGTGGCTGATTTATCAAACATAAAACTTATAATAGGGCCAACAAAAGCAATGGCAAATAATTCATACAACACAGCTTGTAGAATACGGCGTTTTTTAGGAGTCATAATATAATTCCGATAATAAATAATATACTTGGTCAGCTCAATATAAAAGCCTGCGTCTACTTTACTACAACAGTTGTTTGCGCTCTCAACTAAGCGCTAAATGCTAAATGCTAAAAATGACAAGCTTAAATCAATTCACCCATCTTAAATAATACAAACTCACCCGGCTGCATTTTTTTCCAGCGCTCGTCGTTAGTCAGCGGCTTTGTTGCTATAACACTAACAACATCGTTGGGCGTGGTTTCTTCGTTAAAATCAACCACCATGTCAGCATCAATAAGCGTCGCTTTTCCAAAGGGCGCACGGCGAGTTATGTAATGTAAGTTATTGGTACAGTAAGCTAAAACAAATACGCCATCGGTCAACAGCATATTAAATACGCCCTTTTCGCGCAGCGTATGCGAAAGCGTTGCTGCATAACGAAATACCGATGCCATATCCTCTGGCTTATTTGGGTACTTAGTGCGTATTTGATCCAGCAGCCAGCAAAAAGCCAACTCGCTGTCTGTATCGCCAACAGGTCGGTAATGATCTGGCTTTAAATCATGGTAATTAGATAACTGGCCGTTATGCGCATAAGTAATTTCGCGCCCCCACAGTTCACGCGTAAACGGGTGCGTGTTTTCAAGGCACACTTTGCCACGGTTACCTTGGCGAATATGGCTAATAACCGACACACTTTTAATTGGGTATGCTTTAACTAACTTAGCAATTTCTGACTGGTAGCTTGGCTGCGGATCTTTAAAGGTTCTGCAGCCTTTGCCTTCGTAAAATGTAATACCCCAACCATCTCTATGTGGCCCGGTATTACCGCCGCGCTCTAGCAGCCCCGAAAAACTAAAACAAATATCTGTAGGCACATTCGCCGACATGCCAAGCAATTCACACATAAAATAAATTAACCTTTAAACCACGTATTAATAAATAACGTTATATTTTTATATTAAGCGTACACTATTTAGTTATGTGTACAGGCGTCTATATTTACTTAAAAAATAACATTTTACTATCAGATTATATTTTTTTTGTTGCTATGAATGCATAGACTAAAGCTGTAACTTACTTTATTAACGTTGGCTCTATTAAATGAGCTGCTTTTGTACGGTTATTTCGATCAAAATTTAACTACGTAAGGTACTTGAAACTTAGCGTTACTAGCGCTACTCTAACTAAGGTGGTCTGACCTCTAATAAGGAATTAGCAATGACACTCATATTTACACTCGGTTTAATCGCACTGCTCAGCGCAGCGGTTTACCACAGAGCAAGTTGGAACACCGCACTTGGTGTTTCTATTGCAACATTATTAATCGGTACCTTTGCGGGTGCTTTTGGTTTAATTAGTTGGATAATATTTTTAATTATAGCGGTGCCTCTTTCTGTTACTGGTATTCGCCAGCAATATATTGTTAAGCCTCTTTTTGCTATGTTTAAAAAAGTAACGCCTAGCATGTCTGACACTGAAAAGTCAGCCATTGATGCAGGTACAACATGGTGGGAAGCTGATTTATTTTGTGGTAACCCAGATTGGAAAAAGTTACACCAATACCCAGTGCCTAAGCTAACTATTGAAGAACAAGCCTTTATCGATGGCCCTGTTGAAGTAGTATGCAGCATGCTCGATGACTGGGAAGCAACACACGAACTTACCGATCTTCCTCAAGATGTATGGCAATACCTAAAAGATAACAAATTTTTTGCCATGATCATCAAAAAAGAATATGGCGGTTTACAGTTCTCAGCATTTGCACAGTCGTGCGTACTACAAAAGCTAACCAGTAAATCAACCTTACTTTCGTCAATTGTTGGCGTACCAAACTCATTAGGTCCTGGTGAATTACTCCAGCACTATGGAACAAAAGAGCAAAAAGACCATTACTTACCGCGTCTTGCCAGTGGCCAAGAAATTCCATGTTTTGCATTAACCTCGCCAGAAGCAGGTTCTGATGCAAGCTCAATTCCAGACTACGGTGTAGTGTGTAAAGGGCAATGGAAAGGTGAAGAAGTTATAGGTGTTAGCCTTACATGGAACAAGCGTTATATTACGCTTGCACCTGTTGCTACGGTACTAGGGCTGGCATTTAAATTACAAGATCCTGATGGTTTAATTGGTGATAATAAAGAGCCAGGCATTACTTGTGCACTTATTCCTACCGATACTCCAGGGGTTGAAATTGGTCGTCGCCACTTCCCGCTTAATGTGCCGTTTCAAAATGGTCCTACGCAGGGTAAAGATATATTCGTACCGCTTGATTACATTATTGGTGGGCCAGATATGGCAGGCCAAGGCTGGCGTATGCTGGTTGAGTGTTTATCAGTTGGCCGTGCAATTACATTGCCGTCAAACTCAGCCGGTGGCATTAAAATGATTGCTGTTGCAACGGGTGCTTACAGCCGTATTCGTCGCCAGTTCCGCTTACCTATTGGTAAGATGGAAGGCGTTGAAGAGTCGTTAGCAAAACTTGCCGGTTATGCATATAGCTCTGATGCTGCAGTAAGCATGTCTACCGGTGCGGTAGATTTAGGCGAAAAACCTTCAGTTGTTTCGGCTATTATTAAATACCACCTTACTGAACAAATGCGTGACTCTACCCTACACGCCATGGACGTACTTGGCGGTAAGGGGATCATGCTTGGGCCAAATAACTATTTAGGTCGTGGTTATCAAGGTGCACCTATTGCGATTACCGTTGAAGGTGCCAACATTTTGACCCGTAATATGATTATTTATGGTCAAGGTGCAATTCGCTGTCATCCGTTTGTACTTACCGAACTAGGTGCGTGCGAAATTGAAGACCGTGAAGAAGCGCTAAACGTATTTGATAAAGCATTAATGGGTCACATTGGCTTTACCATGTCTAACCTTGTACGCACTAAATGGCTCGCGTTAACGGGTGCTCGTTTTACAAGTGTGCCGTACAAAGACGAAACCGCTGAGTTTTACCGTATAGCGTCGCGCTTTAGTGCATCACTTGCACTTATGTCTGACATTAGCATGGCAGTATTTGGTGGCTCACTAAAACGTAAAGAGCGTATTTCTGCCCGCCTAGGCGACTTACTAAGCTACCTATACTTGGTGTCTGCAACGCTTAAACGTTATAACGACGAAGGCCGTAAAAAAGAAGACTTCCCGCTAGTACAGTGGAGCTGTCAGGATCATCTGTATCATTGTCAACGTGCACTTGCTGATTTAATTAATAACATGCCTTCTGCTCCACTGCGTGGCGTATTAAAAGTATTGTTATTCCCGTTTGGCCGTCCGGTTCGTAAACCTACCGACCAACTTGAACACAAATTAGCGCAAATACTACAAGTACCTAGCGAAACGCGTAATCGTTTGGCAAGCTATGTATATTTAACAAATGAGCCACTTAATCTTGTAGGCCGTCAAGAGCAAACGCTTAAAGGCGTACTTGAAGTTGAGCCATTATTTGACCGTGTATGTAAAGAAAAAGGCCTTAAACTGCCATTCTTTCAGCTTGATAAAGTAGCGCAAATGGGCCTTGAGGCTGGTATTTTAAGCCAAGCAGAAGCTGACAAGTTAGCCGCTGTAGAACAAGCTCGTTTAGACGTTATAAACGTTGATGACTTTGACCCTGCCGATTTACTTGCAGGTAAAGCAGCTCGTAATAATAAACCTAAAAAGGCTGATGCCGCTAAATAAGCCCAGCATCTACTTTTAAGTTATAAAAGCCAGCACATTATGTGCTGGCTTTTTTGTGTGTAAGATTTTGATACACTTTTATTGTACATAAAACCAGCCACTCATTGCGTTTGAAAATAATAGTAACAAAAACAGCTATATCATTATTTTAGATACTTATACTAAAACACTAAAGCCACAGTTAATTTAAAAACCATACCCGCTCAATGCAGCCCTGAAACCCTCTCTGCCGGCAACAAATACTTATACTACTCTACAGACGCTAAAGGCGCGCTTTCGCTGGCGTGGCGTTATGACCTAGCCTCTGGCGAGCACAGCCCAGCACTCAAGTAACCGTGATAGATACGCAAACGAATAAAGAAATTGCCATGTCTAAGCTACTGGCAGGTAATTTACGGGGTGTGAGATTTTCAGTTGATAAGCAAAGTATCATAGTACGCTTTAAGCACTTTGATGCTTTAGAAATACCGGGGGTTAATATAAACCAAAAAAAAAGCGAGTAGCATCAACTAAGTGCCTGCGTTAATTTAGGTGCACTGTGAACCTGGAGGACAAAGCCGCACCGGTTATAATGCGATACAACTGTTGACAACAACAGCACTTGGTTAACCATGGTTATTCAAGAGGCTAACGATCCGCGCGTGTTACAAGTTGAAAGTGATGAGCTTGTAGCTGCAGTTAAAGCCAATGGCGTACCAGTAGAGTATATATTGTTTGACGATGAAGGCCATAGTTTTAGCAAAAATGAAATCGGAATCACGGCATCAAACGCTTACTTGAAATTTTTAGAGCAGTATTTAAAAGTTGGATAAGTGTAAGTTGATTAATTTATGCCTGCATTTTTGTGGGCTTTTTTATGTGCTAACGAAATGTAATTTATGATTTTGATTGTATTCGAACTTGTTATTGAGGAAATAACAAGTGGCGGAGTGGACGGGACTCGAACCCGCGACCCCCGGCGTGACAGGCCGGTATTCTAACCAACTGAACTACCACTCCAGAATAAGAATATGTTTTACAACCATATGTTGTGTAAGCGTTGGCGGAGTGGACGGGACTCGAACCCGCGACCCCCGGCGTGACAGGCCGGTATTCTAACCAACTGAACTACCACTC
>NZ_JAATTW010000050.1:0-23499 GCF_013414205.1 Pseudoalteromonas sp. MIP2626 | reverse complement strand
GGTGCTCGCAAAGACACAAAAATATCCGGTTAGGTATAAACGAAAAAACACCACTCGTTCTTAAACGAGTGGTGTTAGCAAATTATGCTGGCATTTTTAAACTATTAAATAATACTTATTGTATTACCAGATACTATTAAGGCGTGTAATAAGTGGGTGATCCTGGCCCTACTGGCATACCCAATACAAATACCCATAAATAAAACAAAATAACCCAACCAACAAAAAATATCATACTGTATGGCAGCATAGTGGCTACTAGTGTGCCTATACCCATATCTTTTTTGTACTTAGCAGCGACAGCGAGGATCAAGCCAAAATAGCTCATCATTGGCGTTATTAAGTTAGTAACCGAGTCACCTATACGATAAGCCGCCTGAATGGTCTCTGGCGCGTAACCAACTAACATTAGCATAGGTACAAAAATAGGCGCGGTAACAGCCCATTGCGCCGAAGACGACCCTAAGCTTAAGTTAACCAACGCACACATTAATATAAATAATACAAAAACTTCGGGACCAGTTAAGTTTAAAGCTTGCAGTAATGCAGCACCGTTAATTGCTAAAATAGTGCCTAAATTGGTCCATTTAAAAAACGCGACAAATTGTGCAGCAAAAAACACTAGTACAATATACATGCCCATTGAGCTCATACTTTTGCTCATCGCATTAATTACGTCTTTGTCGTTTTTCATGGTGCCAACAACGCGCCCATATACAAAGCCCGGAATACCAAAGGTTACAAAAATAAACACCACTATGCCTTTCAAAAAGGGCGAGTGGGCTACTAATCCGGTTTCGGGGTTACGTAAAATGCCATCGGCTGGCACTATGGTCCAGGCAAGTAGTAGCGATACAACTAATAGCGATACCCCTGCCCACTTTAAACCCGACTTTTCTTTGGCCGTTAACGCGGCAATATTATTTTGTGCAAGATCAGCACTGGCCTCTTCAGGATTATATTTACCTAAACGTGGTTCAACAATTTTTTCAGTAACTAAGGTGCCTAAAATCGCAATTAAAAACACCGACACCATCATAAAATACCAGTTAGCTTCTGCGCCTACTTGGTAAGTTGGGTCGATCATTTGCGCCGCTGGTGTGGTAATGCCTGCCAGTAAGGGATCTATTGTGCCTAATAATAAGTTAGCACTATAACCACCCGACACCCCAGCAAACGCCGCTGCTAAGCCCGCTAATGGATGACGCCCTAAACTATGGAATATCATTGCAGCTAATGGAATAAGTACCACATAGCCCAGCTCAGAGGCGGTATTAGATAAAATAGCGGCAAACACCACCATAAAGGTCACTAACCGCTTTGATGCGCCCATTACCATGCCGCGCATTGCTGCCGACAGCAATCCAGAGTGCTCAGCAACACTCACACCAAGTAAAGCTACCAGTACCGTGCCCAGTGGTGCAAAGCTGGTAAAGTTAGTTACCAAGCCAGTTACAATACGCTGTAATCCCTCGGCACTAAGCAAGCTCACTACTTCAATAACACCATCGGGTTCGCGCCCAGGCGAGCCCTCAGGTCGAGGATCGATTGCACTTAGGCCAAACCAATCCGCCACTCCACTAAATACAACAATTACGATACAAAATATTGCAAATAAGGTGATGGGATGCGGTAGCATATTGCCTAAAAATTCTACGCCGGCTAAAAAGCGGTTAAACCAGCCTTTATTTGCGCTTTCATTACTACTTTGGGCCTTGGAGTCTAAAGAGTCTGACATACCATGTTCTCTTAATTATAAAATGCCCGTAAGCTAGCATTATTTTTATAGGAGATCATGTAATAAAGGTGAATGGCTTGTGATAATTGCGTATATAAGCGTAAATAAGACTAAAAAAGAGGCTTTGTGCCTCTATTCTATGCATGGTTTTATATTTGCTCTATAGGTGCTAATTGTAGTTTTGCAGCAATTAATACCGCTTGTGTGCGGTTATATACGCCAAGCTTTCTAAATATGGCGGTAATATGCGCTTTTACAGTGGCTTCTGAAATATGTAACTCATACGCTATTTGCTTATTTAGCAAACCTTCGTGCAGGTATTGTAAAACACGGTATTGTTGTGGGGTAAGTGAGGCAACTTGCGCTGCAATTTCTCGGTCTTCGCCTTGAATTTCGGCGACTTTATTTTTTAATTCTGTTGGTAACCAAGTATCGCCTTCGAGTATTTGATTAATTGCATTGGCAATATCATCTGATGATGATGACTTAGGAATAAACCCCATTGCGCCGTAACCCATTACTTTAGATACAATATTAGCGTCTTCACTTCCCGAAACTACCGCAATAGGTAAACTAGGATAGTCTTCTCTAATACGAATAAGGCCGTATAAATCACCATTACCTGGCATGTGTAAATCCAGCAGTAATATATCAAGATCTTCTTGCTCGCTTAACACCTGCAATGTACTGTCAAAATCAGATGATTCAAATACTTCTAAATCGTCAAATTTTACAGTTAGTGCACCCTTTAGTGCTTCACGAAATAACGGATGGTCGTCCGCTATTAAAAACTGACTCATGGTTCACTCCTAATAAATTCGGCTGTGCCCTATCTAGTAGAGCACAGCCGATATACTACGTTTAGAATCAACTTGTAATCAAGCTTTTAACGCGCATTTAACGATTTAATCGATTTTCAATTAACTCATCAACCACAGATGGATCGGCAAGTGTTGATGTATCACCTAGTTGTTCGTGCTCGTTGGCCGCAATTTTACGTAAAATTCGACGCATTATTTTACCAGAACGCGTTTTTGGTAACCCCGGTGACCACTGAATCATATCGGGTGACGCAATTGGGCTTAACTCTTTACGAACCCAGTTACGAATTTCTTTGGTTAACTCATCGCTTACCGTTATACCTTCGTTAGGGGTAATGTAAACATAAATACCTTGGCCTTTAATATCATGCGGATAACCTACTACAGCGGCTTCAGCTACTGCTGGGTGTGCAACCAGTGCGCTTTCTATTTCAGCAGTGCCTAAACGATGCCCCGAAATATTAAGTACATCATCTACGCGACCAGTGATCCAATAATAACCATCTTCGTCACGACGACAGCCATCGCCACAAAAATACACACCTGGGTAGGTAGAAAAGTAAGTTTGTTCAAAACGTTCATGATCGCCATAAATAGTACGTGCTTGCGATGGCCAGCTATCTAAAATAACTAAGTTACCATCAGCTTCACCTTCAAGCGTATTACCCTCAGCGTCAAATATTGCCGGCGCAATACCAAAAAATGGACGCGTTGCAGAGCCTGGTTTTAAATCGGTAGCACCTGGTAATGGGGTGATCATAATGCCACCCGTTTCTGTTTGCCACCAGGTATCAACGATAGGGCAATTTGACTTACCTATTTGTTCGTAATACCAATTCCATGCTTCAGGGTTAATTGGCTCACCAACCGATCCTAAAATTCGTAAACTATTACGATGAGATGACGCTACAGGCTCATCGCCTTTTGCCATTAAGGCACGAATAGCGGTAGGCGCGGTATATAAAATAGTAACACCGTGTTTATCAACAACTTCGCCCATACGCCCTGCGGTTGGGTAAGTAGGTACACCTTCAAATACAACTTGGGTACAACCATTTACCAGCGGACCATAAGCAATATAACTGTGCCCGGTGATCCAACCTACATCGGCGCTACACCAAAAAACATCGTCCTCTTTTACATCAAATATATATTCGTGCGTCATCGATGCATAAACTAAATAACCACCCGTGGTATGCACCACTCCTTTTGGCTGACCTGTTGACCCTGAGGTGTATAAAATAAATAACGGGTCTTCAGCGTTCATTACCTCAGGCTCGCACACAGGCTCTTCGTCTGCTACTAAATCGTGCCACCATATATCATGGTCGTGCCAATCAACATCGCCACCGGTAAGTTGGTGCACAATAACATGCTCTATACTTGTTACTGACTCTTGCAACACAGCTTCGTCAACGTTTGCTTTAAGTGGCACGCAGTTACCAGCACGGCGTCCTTCGTCTGAAGTAATAACCACTTTTGCGCCCGAATCCTTAATACGATCGGCAATCGCAGAGGGTGAAAAACCACCAAATATAACTGAGTGAATAGCACCAATACGTGCACACCCTTGCATTGCGTAAATAGCTTGTGGGCTCATTGGCATATAAATAGCGACGCGATCACCTTTTTGTACGCCCAGCTTTTTTAAACCATTAGCAAACTTTGCTACTTCATCATGTAATTTTTGATAAGTAATATGCTCGCTTTGCGATGGGTTATCGCCCTCCCATATAAGCGCTACTTTATTGGCTTTTGTTTTTAAGTGGCGGTCAATACAGTTATACGATGCATTAAGGTAGCCATCTTCATACCACTTAATATTTATGTGGCCTTTATCAAAGGTGGTATTTTTTACTTTAGAATAAGGAGTAAACCAATCAAGGCGCTTACCGTGTTCAGCCCAAAAACTTTGTGGATCATCAATCGAGTGTTTATACATTTTATTATATTTATCGTTATCGACGAGAGCTGTGTTTTTAATATGCGTAGGAACTGGATAGATATTTTTTGACATCTTGGTCTCCATTTAAATTACTTGCCTTAGGCTTTTCTCAAGGATTACTCAGCAATGCGCTATTAAGTATTAGACCTTAGTTGTAAAGCTATTCTAATTACTAATTTGTTGTTTATAATCGCTGCGCTATTTATTACTTTTACATAAATAATACATGATGTTAAATGTAAGTAAATAATCACATTGTAATCATTACACCTTAGTCTTATAGACTAATAGATGATTGAGTAAATAGTGTACATATTTAAAAGTGTTTCACCTAAGTATTATAATATTTGCATTAATTAGCTTTAATTTTTATTTAACGAATAAAAAATCTTTAAATTAACTTTTATTCGTAAGTAATACTCACGCTATTAATACACTCTAAATAAAAAGCAATAATCAACACGTAGCCTATAAAGGACGCAACAATGAAATTTACCCCATTAAAAACACTTGCAGCAAGTGCTGTACTATGTGCACTTTCAAGCACAGCTTATGCAGCCACTGCAGCAAAAGTTGGAGATACTGAATTTACTTACGGCGGATACATTAAATTAGATGCTATGTGGAGTGACTATTCTGCAGGCGCACCAGCGGGCACTAACGTGGGTCGTGACTTTTACGTACCGAGCACAGTGACTGTAGGCCCAGACAATAGCTCTGACGCTGTATTTGATATGCATGCCCGTGAATCTCGTTTTAACTTTGGTACAGCTACATTACTTGATAATGGCAAAACCATTAACACCAAAATTGAAATCGACTTTTTAGCTTCAGCCCCTGGTGGTAACGAGCGTGTATCTAACTCTTACGCTCCACGTGTACGTCATGCATTTATTAGCTACGATGGTTGGTTATTTGGCCAAACATGGTCTAACTTTCAAAACGTTGGCGCACTACCTGAAGCACTTGATTTTATAGGCCCAGCAGAGGGCACAGTGTTTGTACGCCAAACTCAAGTTAAATACACTACTGGCGCTTGGTCTTTCTCATTAGAAAACCCAGAAAGCACCATTACTACAGGTTTTACTACAAACCCACAGGGTATTAAAAGTTCATCAATGGCTGTAACCGACGATGCTTCACTTCCTGACTTTACTGCACGTTATACCCATAAAGCTGATTGGGGTAATTTAGTAGTTGCTGCACTTGCCCGTCAACTTACTTATAAAGTAGGTGCTATTGATGCCGATGAAACTTCATTTGGTGTTAGTGCATCGGGTATGGTTAAACTAGGCGAAGACAACTTTAAGTTTATGCTTACACAAGGTAAAGGCTTAGGCCGTTATGTTGGTGTTAATGTAGCCCATGGTGCAGTACTCAATGGCGATGATTTAGATGCTATTGATTCAACTTCTGGCTTTGTAGCGTATCAGCATAAGTGGAATAGCCAATGGCGTTCAACTTTCTTATATTCATTTTTCAGTGCTGATAACAACACAGATTTACTCGCTCTTACAGGCGATCCAACTAAATCAAGCCAAAGCTACAGTGCTAACATTTTATACTCACCAGTTAAACGCTTAACTTTTGGTGCTGAGTTTAAGCATGCCGAGCTCGAGCTTGAAAGCGGTAACGATGGCGATATGGACCGTTTACAATTCTCGGTTAAGTATGCATTTTAATTTCCTAACCAATTAAAATACTGATTTACTTCCTGAGCGGCTTCGGCCGCTTTTTTTGTTTCTAACCAGAGCTCAAGTTAACCAAATCCATGCGCTTTACTTAAAAAATGTCAAAGACGTGTAAAATACCATGCAAACGTAATTGAAAATCACTCTCATTTAGATTAAATTACCAGCCAAATTTAATCTTATGGGAAACAAGATGCTGCACAAACAAAAAAACTCTGCATTTAAACTGAGTCTACTTACTTCACTGGTTTTATCTGGTCATGCTGTTGCAAACGACACGCAAGACAACCTGCCTTTAGAAAAAATTGCCGTTTATGGGCAACATCATAAAAACTATATTACCGAAGAAGCACAGTCTGCGACTAAGCTAGGTCTAACGATTAAAGAAACTCCACAGTCAATTTCTGTTGTTTCTCGCGCTTTAATGGATGATTTTTCACTTGATGATATTAACGCAGTATTAGAAAGCACACCTGGCGTAACAGTAGAGCAAATAGAAACTGACCGTACTTACTTTAAAGCACGTGGGTTTGACATAACTAACTTTTTAATTGATGGCTTAGGTATTCCACAAAGTTCTGGTTCAATTCAGGGAACATTAGATACAGCAATTTATGATCGCGTTGAAATTGTACGTGGTGCCAATGGCATGATGACCGGTGCCGGTAATCCATCGGCTACTGTTAATATGGTGCTAAAAAAGCCAACCTACACCACGCAAGCTCATGCATCGGCTTCTTATGGTTCATGGAATAACAAACGTATAGATGTTGATGTTTCAATGCCAATTAATGATGAACACGCTTTTCGTGCTGTATTTACTAGGCAAAATAAAGAGTCATATCTAGACCGTTACGAAACCGATAAAACCATTGCCTACCTTGCCTATGAAGGTAAGCTAACTGACGATACACTACTGAGCATTAACTACGTAAACCAACAAAAAGATGCTGATAGCCCTCTTTGGGGAGCGCTACCTCTTTTTTATACAGATGGTTCAGCAACAGATTACGATGCATCTACTAATACAGCGTCTAAAAACGCTTATTGGAATAACAGTGCAGAGCAAGTATATGTAACACTTGAGCAAAGCTTATCAGCTACTTGGGTAGCAACAGCACGCTATGCCCATATTGAAAATGAGCAAGATTCAGAGCTATTTTATGCATACGGCACCCCAGAAAAAACAACAGGAAAAGGGTTATTTGGTTTAACAAGTGAATACCTCTATGAAGATAAGCACGATCTCTTTGACCTTTATGCAACAGGTAAATTTGATTTATTTAATTTAGAGCATGACTTATCATTTGGTGTAAGTCATGCAGATATCAATAGTAATGATCAGTCTCTTTATGATAATTCTCAAAGGTCTCCAAATCCAGCTCCCGAAGTCGGTGATTTAAATATTTGGCAGGGTGATGCACCTACCGCTATTTTAGCCGACGGCCTTTCTGGCAGTGATATAAATAGCACACAACAATCGGCTTATGTCTCTACTCGTATTAAGTTAGGTACGCCTTTTAGTGTTCTAGCAGGTGCTCGTTACACTAAATGGGAAACCAAAGGCACAGCCTATGGCGTTGAACAAACACGTGACGATAACGAAGTTATTCCGTATGTAGGTGCTGTTTATGAATTTACTGAATCATTTTCAGCATACGCAAGTTACACAGAAACGTTTGTACCTCAAACAGAGTTAGATATTAATGACGAGCAACTTGCTCCTATTATTGGTAAAAGTTCTGAAGTTGGCCTAAAAGCTCAAATTTTAGATGAACAAGTATTTGTTTCATTAGCTTATTTTGATGCCAAGCAAGAAGGGCTTGCCATAGCTCTCCCGGATCTAGTTCTTGGCAAAAAACGCTATTACGCCACAGACGGTATCAACAGTGATGGTTTCGAAATTGAGCTAAGCGGTCAATTAACGGATGATTTAAGTGCCAGCATCAGCTTTAGTAATTTGAGTATTGATGGTGATGAACTCGTTAAAGATTACACCCCCGAAAATCAATTAAAAATGGCTGCCACTTATCAAGTACCATTTATTGATGGTTTAACTTTAGGCGCTAATTACCGCTGGCAAGATTCTATTAGCCGTGTGCAAGTAAAAGATCCGGCAGGCAACGCATTAGTGACTACAAAACAAGATGCTTATGGCTTATTAGATTTAATGGCCACCTACGAAATTACTCAAAACGTCGGTGTTACCTTTAATGTTAATAACAGCACTGATGAAAAGTACATAAACAGCCTTTATTGGGCACAAGGTTATTACGGGGCACCGCGTAACTACTCATTATCAGTTAACTGGCAGCTATAAAGCTTTAAGTCACTTTATAGCAAACAATAAAAAAGCGCTAACCATCACTGGTTAGCGCTGCTTTAAAGCTCGGGTCAAATCAAGCTTAAATATTTAATACTGCTTAAAGGTCAGCTTCATCGCCTAACTTATCTTCACCATCGTCTGGTTCAATAGTTGCTTTAAGTAAAAGCATTTCGCGTAACTTGCCTTCAATTTCGTCTGCGATTTCTGGGTTTTCTTTTAAAAACTTAATTGAATTAGACTTACCTTGGCCAACTTTATTACCACAGTAACTGTACCAAGCACCTGCTTTTTCAACAATTTTGTGCTTCACACCTAAGTCAATTAGCTCGCCTTGTTTAGAAATACCTTCACCATACATAATGATAAATTCGGCTTGCTTAAATGGCGGTGCTACTTTGTTTTTAACAATTTTAACCCGGGTTTCGTTACCAACAACCTCGTCGCCTTCTTTTACCGAACCAATACGACGAATATCAATACGTACCGATGCGTAAAACTTAAGTGCGTTACCACCCGTTGTTGTTTCTGGGTTACCAAACATTACACCAATTTTCATACGGATTTGGTTAATGAAAATACATAAGGTGTTCGAGCGTTTAATATTACCTGTTAGCTTACGTAATGCTTGCGACATTAAACGTGCTTGTAAGCCCATGTGCGAATCGCCCATGTCGCCTTCAATTTCAGCTTTTGGTGTAAGTGCTGCAACAGAGTCAATAATAACTACGTCAACCGCGCTTGAGCGTACTAGCATGTCACAAATTTCGAGTGCTTGTTCGCCAGTATCTGGTTGCGATACAAAAAGCTCATCTATGTTTACACCAAGCTTTTGTGCATAAACTGGATCAAGAGCATGCTCAGCATCAATAAAGGCACATGTTTTGCCTTCTTTTTGTGCTTCAGCGATAACTTGCAAAGTAAGCGTTGTTTTACCAGACGACTCAGGACCATATACTTCTACAATACGCCCCATAGGTAAGCCACCTATGCCTAAGGCAATATCGATACCTAATGAGCCTGTAGATACAGATTCAATGTTTAACGCTTTGTTATCACCCAATTTCATAATTGAGCCTTTACCAAATTGACGTTCAATTTGTGATAAAGCCGCGTCCAACGCTTTTTGTTTGTTATCGTTCATTTTACTCTCCAAATCCAGCTAATGCGACAAGTATACTGTATGAAATCACAGTATCAAGTTAATTTTATTATTTTATCTGCTCTATTATAGTTTTTAAAGAAAATACAATAGCTTGCAGTCTAACCTGTGCTCTATCGCCGGTAAATACTTGTTTAAATACCAGCTGCTTGTCGTTAATGTGTAGTCCAAACCATACTAAGCCTACCGGCTTATCTGGGGTTGCTCCTCCTGGGCCTGCAATACCCGATACAGTAATCGCAATATCGGCATTAGTTGCTGCAATTGCGCCTAAAGCCATCTCACGCACCGTTTGCTCGCTTACCGCCCCATATTGCGTTAATGTGGCGGCACTTACATTTAGTAAATCTTGCTTTGCTTGGTTACTGTAAGTTACAAATGCACGGTCAATATAGGCAGAGCTTCCAGGAGTGTCGGTAAGTGCATAACTTACCCCGCCACCAGTACATGACTCAGCAGTAGTGATCCATAAGCATTTATCCGTTAAAATAGCGCCTAATTGCGCAGCAAGTGTTTTAATCTCTTGATGTAATTCCATATTCAGCCTTTGGGTAAATACATGTCGTTTGATCTTTATGCTCCACACACTATAAAACAACAAACCCCTATGATGCAGCAGTATCTAAAAATAAAATCAGAGCATCGCGATATTTTATTGTTTTATCGGATGGGGGATTTTTATGAACTCTTTTTTGATGACGCAAAACGCGCCGCTCAATTACTCGATATTTCGCAAACTCAGCGCGGTAAAGCCGGTGGCGATCCTATTCCTATGGCCGGTGTACCTTATCATGCCGTAGAAAACTATTTAGCCCGTTTAGTGCAAATGGGCGAATCTGTTGCTATTTGCGAACAAGTAGGCGATCCGGCTACCAGTAAAGGGCCTGTTGATCGCAAAGTGGTGCGTATTGTCACCCCAGGTACTATTTCTGATGAAGCCCTACTGCAAGAGCGCCAAGACAACTTACTTACCAGCGTATGGCAGAGTAAAAATGGTACTTATGGCATTGCATACCTTGATATTAACTCGGGTCGTTTTAACGTTGTAGAAGTTAATACCGACGAGGCATTTACTTCAACTATTCAACGCCTCGCCCCTGCAGAATTACTGTATAGCGAAAGCTTCGAAAATGTTCATTTAATTGAGCACATTAAAGGCGCGCGTCGCCGCCCTGAGTGGGAATTTGATTTAGACACCGCCCAGCATTTATTGTGTGAGCAATTTGGTACAAAAGATTTAGTCGGTTTTGGCGTTGATAAAGCCCACTGCGCCTTAGTTGCCGCAGGTTGTTTAATGCAATACGTTAAAGACACTCAACGTATTGCATTACCCCATATTCGTGCCATTACTCTTGAACACAACGAGCATGCCGTTATTTTAGATGCTGCTACTCGTAAAAATTTAGAGCTGACCGTTAATTTATCGGGTGGATTTGAAAACACGCTAGCGCAAATACTTGATAAAACAGCAACCCCTATGGGATCTCGTTTACTTAAGCGCCGTATTCATACCCCAGTGCGTAATAAAGACGAGCTAAACTCGCGGTTAAACGCTATTAGCGCAATTTTAGATGTACAGCTTTGTGGTGAGCTACACGAATCATTAAGAGAAATTGGCGACGTAGAACGTGTTATTGCCCGCCTTGCTTTGTGCACTGCTCGTCCTCGCGATTTAACTCGTTTGCGTAGCGCCTTACAAGCACTTGCACCGCTGCATACTTTATTAAACGATGCCAGCGATCCGCGCATTGCCAGCATTATTAAGCAATCGCCTGAGCTACCTGATTTACAAGCGCTATTAGAGCGTGCAGTAATCGAAAACCCGCCGGTACTTATTCGCGACGGTGGTGTAATTGCCCCTGGTTATAACAGCGAGCTTGATGAATGGCGTAACTTAAGCAAAGGCGCAACCGATGTGCTTGATCAGTTAGAGTTACGAGAGCGTGCACGTACAGGGATCAGTACCCTTAAAATTGGTTATAACCGAGTACACGGCTTTTTTATTGAAGTTAGTCGCGCCAATGCGCATTTAGTGCCTGCCGATTATATTCGCCGCCAAACACTTAAAAATAATGAACGCTATATTATTCCTGAGCTAAAAGAGCACGAAGACAAAGTACTTGGCAGCCAGTCAAAAGCATTAGCGCTCGAAAAACAGCTTTACGAAGAGCTATTTAGATTTATTGCGCCGCATATTGAGCAATTACAAATAATGGCAGCCGCCCTTGCCGACTTAGATGTGCTAAATAACTTAGCAGAGCGTGCACTTACACTTAACTACGCTAAGCCGATACTTTGCGATAACGACAACATAAGCATTAAACAAGGTCGTCATCCTGTGGTTGAGCAAGTAATGAAAGAACCCTTTATTGCCAACCCAGTAGAGCTAAATGCACAACGTAAAATGTTAATAATTACCGGTCCAAACATGGGTGGTAAATCAACCTATATGCGCCAAACTGCACTTATAGTGCTAATGGCTCATATTGGCAGTTACGTACCCGCAGACAGCGCTAAAATAGGCAATATTGACCGTATATTTACTCGCATTGGCGCAAGTGACGATCTCGCCTCAGGGCGTTCTACCTTTATGGTAGAAATGACCGAAACCGCCACGATTTTAAATAATGCCACAGCGCAATCTTTGGTATTAATGGATGAAATTGGCCGCGGAACAAGCACTTACGATGGACTCTCGCTTGCGTATGCTACTGCCGATCATTTAGCGTCAAAAATATCAGCAAAAACCTTGTTTGCCACCCACTACTTTGAGCTAACCGAGCTTGCAGAGCAAACGCCTGGTCTGGTAAATGTGCACCTTGATGCCATAGAGCATAACGACACTATTGCCTTTATGCACACGGTACTTGATGGCGCAGCAAGTAAAAGCTTTGGCTTACAAGTTGCTGCACTTGCTGGCGTACCTAAGTCTGTAATAAATCAGGCAAAACAAAAGCTTAAACTACTCGAAAATCACCAAAGTGTCACCGCGCCTAATATTGAGCAGCAAGCATTTACCTTTAACAATCAAGCCCAACAAATTAGCCCTTCTGAAGTAGAATTGCAGTTAACGGCTATCGATCCTGATAATCTATCACCGCGACAAGCTCACGATTTACTCTATAAATTAAAAGCACTTCTTTAATTTACAAACAAAAAAAAGCTGAAGAATAAAACCTTCAGCTTTTTTACACATAACATGGTACTTTATTAAAACTTACGCAAAGTGCTCAAATAAACTCTCTGTGCTTAAGCCTTCTTGTTGCAAAATATCTTTTAAACGACGTAATGCTTCTACCTGAATTTGTCTAACGCGTTCACGGGTTAATCCTATTTCGTGGCCAACATCTTCAAGCGTTGATGGCTCATAGCCTAATAAACCAAAGCGACGGGCTAACACCTCACGCTGCTTTGGGTTTAGCTCTCCTAACCAGTCAACAATGTGTTTATTCATATCGTTATTTTGTACTTCGCCCTCAGGGCCAACATTGTTGTCATCGGCAATAATATCGAGCAAAGCGGTATCGTTTTCGCCGCCAATCGGCATATCAACCGAGGCTATTTTTTCATTCAAGCGCAGCATTTTAGTGACATCTTCAACCGGCTTATCTAAACAAGCTGCTATTTCTTCGGCGGTTGGTTCATGATCTAATTTTTGAGTTAGCTCGCGCGCGGTACGTAAATATACGTTAAGTTCTTTTACTACATGTATTGGCAAGCGAATAGTGCGCGTTTGATTCATAATGGCGCGTTCTATCGTTTGGCGTATCCACCATGTTGCATAAGTAGAAAATCGAAAGCCACGCTCAGGATCAAACTTCTCTACGGCGCGAATTAAGCCTAAGTTACCCTCTTCAATTAAATCAAGTAACGCTAAACCTCGGTTGTTATAACGACGAGCAATTTTTACTACAAGGCGCAAGTTACTTTCAATCATGCGCTTGCGAGACGCTTCGCACCCTTTTAAAGATTTACGAGAAAAAAACACCTCTTCCTCAGCGCTTAACAACGGAGAAAAACCAATTTCACCTAAATAAAGCTGAGTAGCATCTAAATTTTTAGTGACTTCTTCTTTGACAAAAACGTCATCATCCACAGCTTCAAGCAGCGGTGTTGAATCATCATCAACAGCAGTTTCATCTAATTTATTATCTACGAGGGTGTTTTTATCAACTTTTGCTGCATCAGCCATAAGACTTCTCCTGAGCAAGTTATCAATATCTTTAAAAATTAGGGAAGGTACTTAGCAGGATTTACAGCTTGCCCTCGGTAGCGAATTTCAAAACGAAGTGCCGTTACCGCAGATTCTGTATTTCCTATCTCTGCTATTTTTTGTCCAGCCTTAACTTCCTGTTTTTCTTTAACAAGTAGTTTCGAGTTGTGTGCATAAGCACTCAAGTAGTCGTCATTATGTTTTAAAATAATTAAACTACCATAACCTCGAAGCGCATTACCCGCATAAACCACTGTTCCTTGTGCGGCGGCTAAAACGGCAGCCCCTTTTTTATTAGCAATCTGTAAGCCTTTGTAGCCATTTTCCTTGTTCGAAAAGCGTTGTGTTATTTTGCCTTTTGCTGGCCAAAACCACTGCACTTTACTACTCGACAAATGCTTAGAGTTACTAATTTTTTTATTGGCTTGTTTCTGAACATACCCTCGTTGTTTAGGCTTATCAAGCTCTTTCTTTGATTTACTGTTATTTTTTTGTGAAGTTTTTGCGACTTTTTTAATAGGAGGAGTGTATTTTTTTGTCTTTTTGTATTTTTTTGCTATGGCAGAAAAGGAAATACTCTGCCCGGGGAATATTGTGTAAGGTGCTGGTATTGAATTATTTTTTGCTAAGGTTCTAACATCTTGGCCTGCACTAAATGCAATTGAATAAAGTGTATCGCCTTTTTGAACAGTATATTTATCGCCATTAATGTTAATTTTTCTGCCGTAATTATTAACATCATTATTTAAACTACTGACAGGCGCCGGAACATGGCTAGACGAGCAAGCAAAGAGCAAAATACTAATAAATAAAGCAACATAACATTTTATTTGTTTATTCACTGTATTTAGCTCCTTATGTTAATAACATTATTTTATAGTGCTTAACGTAATAAAATGTATGCAACTGCAATTAAAAGCACAACTGCCCATCCAAGCACTTCAATGTATTGACGTAATTTTTGCTCCATTTTAACACCGCCCCACTTCATCAGTGCAGCAACTAAAAAGAACCGAGCGCCTCGCCCTACTGCAGACGCAATTAAAAACGGCAAAAATGCCATTTGTAATACCCCTGCTCCTATAGTAAATACTTTATAAGGAATAGGCGAAAAACCCGCTATAAACACCACCCACACGCCATAGTTTTTAAACCAATCAAGTGCAATATCAAATTTATCTTGCCAGTGCATTTGTACTATAAGTGGCTCAACAACCGGTTCAAATAACCAAAAGCCGAGTAAATAACCTACTATGCCACCAACAACAGACGCTATAGTGGCAAAAATTGCAAACCGCCATGCTTTTTTAGGCTGAGCAAGCGACATTGGTGCCAGCATTACATCAGGAGGGACAGGAAAAAACACAGACTCTGCAAAGCTCATTGCAGCTAAATAACGCTCAGCATGACGGTGCTTAGCCCACACTAGAGCCATATCGTATAACTTAGTAAACAACTTCAAAATGAATTCCTATTCAATATCACCAGCGACTAGCGGTACAAATCTAACCGGCGCAATTACGTGTTCTGTGTAGTTATTGCCATTGCGAATAACCATAGTTAATTTTTGCTCTTGCTCGCCTATTGGGGCAAGTAACACACCACCATCAGCTAATTGAGCTAATAGATCTTGCGGGATTTTAGCCGCGGCTGCAGTGACTATAATGCCGTTAAATGGCGCTTGCGACTCCCAACCTTGCCAGCCATCGCCATGTTTCATTGCCACATTATATAAATCGAGCTGATGTAAACGACGCTTAGCTTGCCATTGCAATGCTTTAATACGCTCTACTGAGTAAACCTTGGTAAATATTTTAGCCAATATTGCCGTTTGATAGCCCGATCCTGTGCCTATTTCTAGCACCTTGTCGCGCACACCAGCTAATTGCAGCAGTTCGGTCATACGCGCCACAATATAAGGCTGCGAAATAGTTTGCCCTTGGCCTATTGGTAACGCAGTATTTTGATACGCTTTATGTTGCAGCACGTCACCCACAAATATATGTCGTGGTATTTGTGCAATCGCATCTAGTACTTGCGTATCCTCAACACCTTCACGCTGTAATAGCGCTGATAGCGCCTTGGCGCTGCGGGTATAATTAGCCAGCACGGTTTATCTCCAAATCAGCTAACCACTCCCCTACCGCTTTAATGCTCTCGTTAGCGGTCATATCAACACTCAGTGGGGTAACCGAGGCATAGCCATTATTAATTGCATGAAAATCGGTACCTTCACCTGCATCACTTTCTGTCCCTAAAGATCCGTACCAGTAAATATCTCGACCCCAAGGATCGGTTTGCTTGGTCATGGTTTCGGCTTTATGGCGCGCACCCAAACGCGTTACCTGCACGCCTTTTAATTCGCTTAGAGGAATGTCGGGTACATTAATATTTATAATTTGATCTTTTGGTAGCGGATGCGACGCTAAACCTTTAATAATACTTATAGTTACCGCTGCCGCCGTTTCAAAATGCTCGCCGTGGTGCGAACACAAAGACACCGCAATAGCAGGCAAACCTAAATGGCGTCCTTCGGTTGCTGCAGCTACCGTGCCTGAGTACAAAGTGTCGTCACCTAAATTAGCGCCGTGGTTTATACCTGCGACCACTAAATCGGGCATTTCATCAACAAGCTGGTTAACGCCTAAATGCACACAGTCAGTAGGTGTACCATTAACCGATATAAAGCCATTTTCAAGCTTTGTAGCACGCAGTGGGTTAAGCAAAGTTAACGAGTTACTTGCACCACTGCAGTTTCGGTCGGGGGCAACTAAAGTGACCTCGGCAATTTGCATTAATGCTTGATATAACACCGCAATACCTTTAGCGCCTACACCATCGTCGTTACTTAATAGGATCTTCATCTTTGCTGTCCTTTTCTTTTCGCTCGCGTGGGCTTGCGTCTGTGTAATCCACCAGCTCACGTAATAATGCCGTAGCAAAACAGCCTTTTGGTAAACCAAAACTTAACTTCAAAGTGCTTTCATCTATGGTTTCTACGCTAAAATCTTGCGGGATTAAACGCAGCATTCTGCGCTCATTTTTTAGCCCTAACTCGCCTAAACCATCGCACCAAGACTGATAAGGCCCAAGCCATACTTTTTCTTGTTCGGTGAGCCCTTTTTCGCTTTTACCTACCATAGGTGCCGACATCATAATATCGCCAGAGGCTAAGCGGGCAATATTTTCATCGCTAATAGCGTCTTCAAAAAAGGC
Organism: Pseudoalteromonas sp. MIP2626; assembly: GCF_013414205.1. Lineage (NCBI taxonomy): Bacteria > Pseudomonadati > Pseudomonadota > Gammaproteobacteria > Alteromonadales > Pseudoalteromonadaceae > Pseudoalteromonas > Pseudoalteromonas sp. MIP2626. The sequence continues at coordinate 6,390 of NZ_JAATTW010000050.1, read as the reverse complement.
GTTACTGCCGCTGAGCATAAATACTTCACGGTGCATGGTTTTAGCTAAACCATGCTCCTTTACTCGTAAACTTACGAGTTGATTAAATACATGCGAGCGCGCTGCAGAAATAATAATACCGCGTAATTTTTTATCGCGAATACGCTCACCTGCAAACATTTTTTCAGCCATTACCAGGTTATGACCATCACGGCCAAAGCGTTGCTCGCCAAAATAGTTAGGCACGCCACTGCGTACCGCATTAATACGGCACAAAATATCCAGAGGGTCGGTAACATTACGCAGCGTAATAGTAAATTTATTACCTTTATGACAGCCCGTTCTCAGTTTACGTTCGTGGCGTTGCTGCGATACAACAAACACGCTTTCGCTGTTTAAATCACTAAAATCAATTGGCTTTTTAATGGGTACTTTTACACTAAACCACTGCGAACACACTCCGTGGCGATCTTTCATCCCGGCATAACTTACATCGCGTGGTGATACCCCAGCTCGCTGCGCAATTAACTTTGCTACGTACTGGGTGTTTTCGCCTTTTTTTACTACTTGCAAACATACATGCTCGCCGCTACCGGTAAACTCAATGCCTAAGTCTTCATCTACCATAAAGTCTTCGGCTGTGGTTTTAAAGTCAGCTTTTGATAACGGTGCGCCGTATAAATAATTTAAATCGCTCATGCGTTTGTTTTACTCATTGACTCTTTGTTCATAATTACCACTGCATGGCTCGAAATGCCTTCTTTTCGCCCTTCAAAACCGAGCTTTTCGGTGGTTGTAGCTTTAACATTTATTTGCGATAGTTCGCAGTTTAAATCACTTGCAAGGTTGCTACGCATAGCTTGAATATGAGGCAACATTTTTGGCGCTTGTGCCACTATAGTTACATCTCCATTGCCCAATACATAACCTTGCTCTTTAGCTAAGCTCACCACATGACGCAGTAATATTCGGCTGTCGATATTTTCATATTCACTGGCCGTATCTGGAAAGTGTTTACCAATGTCGCCCATTGCAAGCGCGCCTAAAATAGCATCGCACAGAGCATGAATAGCAACATCGCCGTCGGAGTGCGCTAAAAAACCTTGCGGATAATCAATCTTTTCGCCGCCGATAGTTAATGGGCCAACACCGCCAAATTTATGCACGTCAAAACCATGACCAATTCGTATCATAATGCATTCTCGTTTTGTTGTTTTTGAAGTAAAAAACCAGCCAAGTCTAAATCCTCAGGAGTGGTTATTTTAATATTATCGCTACGCCCTGGTATTAATTTTACTGGCTTGTTAGCCCATTCAATGGCGCTTGCTTCGTCGGTAATAACTGCGCCGCTTGCCAGTGCATTTTGCAGCGCATTTTTAAGATCTTCGTATTTAAAAAACTGCGGAGTAAGGGCTTGCCATAAATCATCTCGGGGTACGGTTTGCTCAGCATAAATATGGCCACGTTTTATAGTGTCTTTTACTTTACTGGCTAAAATTCCGCCTTCATCGGCGCTTATACACTCATTTATAAGTGTATTTATGTCGTCAATAGTAACTAGCGGGCGGGCAGCATCGTGCACAAGTACCCAGTCAGGCGGGTTGGCGGCTAAAAAAAGCAAACTATTTAAAACGGAATCTGCACGCTCTTTACCGCCACAAGTACGCACAATGCGCGCATCAATCACTGGCAATTGCTCAAAGTAAGGATCGTTTTCATTTAGGGCTACAACAATTGTATTAAGCTGCGCTAAAGCAGATAATTTTGTGAGCGTATGCTCTAAAATAGTTTTACCTGCTAATTTAATATACTGTTTAGGTGCATTATGTTTCATTCTGCTACCAACCCCGGCAGCAGGTATAATGGCAGCTATAGTTGGTTTATTTGTCATATTATTGTTGAGCTGGTAAAACACGTATAAATGTTTCGCCCGCTTTAATCATTCCTAATTCGTTACGTGCGCGCTCTTCTATGCCTTCATGGCCAAGCTTTAAATCTTCTATATCGGCGGTTAATACTTTATTGCGTTTAATCAATTTTTCGTTAGTTTGTAAATGAGATGCAACCGCACTTTTTAAACGTGTGTAGTCTTGTACGCCATTATGGCCAAACCACAATCTATACTGCACAAACAGTGCTAAACATAACAAGCCAACCTGAAAAAACCGCATTTAACACTCCTTATTTTAAATTCAAATAAACTTATTTAATTAACCAAGTTACGTTTGTAATCGTTTTACATTGCGCCAATTTATACTTCCTGCCAGTAGCATTTCGCGCAGCGATAAAACCCGTGGTAAACAACGCTTTGAAAACTGCCATTGGTGCCCGCAACACGCCGCGGTTAATGACACTTTACTCGGCGTTAATAATTGCGCGTTTGGCAGCTCAAGTCCCTGCCCCGAAAACGCAAACCAACCTAGCTCATTACAATGCACTTTATTGTCGCTTACTTGGTCTAGGCTGTCTATTCTAACGCGAATTTGCTCATCACTACGCACTAAAATAGGAATTATTAACCCGACTTTGGCATTATGTTGATAAAAAAGTTCATTTGCTTGAATGTTAATCTCTGGTGGGGTCGGTTTTTGCTTTGCAAGCCAAGAGCCATTTTGCGAATCTAGTTTAAAAGGCGAGCTTGTATTAGCAACTAATGTGGCAGCACGTTCAATGTAATAAGGTAGACTTTTTAATTGGCGACGCAGCCTATCGCTATTAGGCTCAGCGACTAAACGCTGAACCTCACGTTGATAAAATGCATTACACAATTGTGCATATAACACTTTTTTTGCATCGGCTTGCCACATTTCAACTTGTTGTGGCGCGCCAACAGGCTCATTTTTTGCTGCCAATTGCCGTACTCAAAAACACTTAGGTAAATGTTTTATAACACAGTACTGCATAATTTTTAAGCGCCGAGTGCTAAATTAAGCGCTTGGCTTTTCACCTAATTTAGCTATGCCCGACTCTAAAAACTGCACTACAGTATTGCGTTTTTTACCTATGAGTAAACTGCCGTCGGCTAAAAACATAAAGTTTTGCCAGTTGCGTTTAAACACATCAAAGGTGGTTTCAATAATATTGTCGCGTGCCATGCAAAAATAAACAGTGGTATTAGCTTGCCAATCTAAGTGCGCTAAAATAGCTTCGGGAAGTTGTTCATCGCCGTTTTCCCATGCGCTTTCCCAGTTTACTTCTTGGCTATAACTTTCATCTTGACCACACCAATCTGTTTTATCAAAAAAATCAGGGTGATCAAACTCACGGCTCACCATAGTTGTCCACAGTACAGCTGCGCGCTCAAGGCTCATAGGTTTAATGTTTGCAGCATCGTCGGCTGAAACAGGCATGTCTTTATGGCGAAAAACCCATGCTTTTTTGTAATCATCTAGCGTAATATAGTTCATAGTATTGGCAAATTAGTTAGCATTAAAAGTGCAGAAACAAATTATACAAGAGATCAAAACATGACTACAGCAATAAAACCAATTTCCCTCAAATCAGGATTATACCAACACTACAAAGGGGCACAGTACAAAGTGCTTTATGTAGCCACTCACAGCGAAACCAGTGAGCAACTGGTAATTTACCAAGCGCTATACGGTGAGTTTGGTATATGGGCACGCCCTTTAGAAATGTTTAGCGAAACAGTTGAAAAAGATGGCAAAACTATTCCTCGGTTTAGCTACCTTGGTGAAGCCGGTTAACTATGGCATGATAGGATTATAAAAACTCATCTGACCTGTGACGAAAAGAAGGTAATAAAGTGCAATTTAATTCAACCGACAATTACATCGCCAGCTCTGCGCTTAAGCAAGCTGTAAACGCGGCTATTATGCTCGAAAAGCCACTTTTAATTAAAGGTGAGCCGGGTACAGGTAAAACCATGCTAGCTGAAGAGCTGGCAAAAAGTTTAGATACCGAACTTATTCAATGGCACATTAAATCGACCACCAAAGCGCAGCAAGGTTTGTATGAATACGATGCGGTTTCGCGCCTGCGCGACAGCCCGCTGGGCGACGAGCGCGTACACAATATTAGTAACTACATAGTTAAAGGCAAACTGTGGCAAGCATTTACTTACGCCGACCAACACGGTAAACGCCCTGTATTATTAATAGATGAAATAGACAAAGCCGATATTGAGTTTCCAAACGATCTACTGTTAGAGCTCGATAAAATGGAATTTCATGTTTACGAAACCAGCGAGCGAGTAGTAGCAAAAGAGCGCCCTATTGTGATCATCACCTCTAATAACGAAAAAGAGCTGCCCGACGCATTTTTACGCCGCTGCTTTTTTCATTACATTGATTTTCCATCTGCCGATGAAATGCAGCAAATTATTGACGTGCACTACCCTAATGTTAAGCAAGATTTAGTACGCCAAGCACTCGAAGTGTTTTTTAACCTACGCGAAGCAAACGGTCTTAAAAAGAAGCCATCTACCAGCGAATTACTCGACTGGTTAAAGCTACTTATGGCAGAAGATATAGACGCAAAAACACTCCACGACAAAGCTAAAAAAGGCGGTTTAATGCCAATGTTTGGCGCATTACTTAAAAATGAGCAAGACATAAGCCTAATCGAAAAACTTGCCTTTATGAGCCGTCGCTAGGGCCTGTTGACCTTTCAGGATTAAAATTTGTTCTAACTAGGGACGATTTAATCGTGGCGCGAGGTTTTGTAACCTAGTGGGCTAAGTAAAAGCCGAGCAACAAAGAGTTAATCGTCCCTAGGACGAACCTTCAGGCAGCGCGTGTTTGGTATTTATGCTGCGTTATCACCTATTTATGGGGAATAACCACACTACATAGGCTCTGCCTTGCCTAAATACCAAACACACTGCTGCAAATTTAACCTCGAAAGATAAACAGGCCCTAACATGTTAGTACAGTTTTTTTTCACGCTACGAAAATACCGCTTACCGGTAAGCCTGCGCGAGTTACTCGACTTAATTAACGCCTTAAAAAAAGGCGTTATATTTGCCGACGTAGACGCCTTTTACCATTTAGCACGCACCATAATGGTAAAAGACGAAACGCACTTTGACCGATTTGACAAAGCCTTTAGCGACTATTTTAGTGGTATTGCTGACCTTGATTTGCTCGAGAGTTTAAAGCAACAGCACAACTTACCTGAAGACTGGCTACGTAAAGAATTCGAAAAAAACCTAAGCGATGAAGAAAAAGCCCAACTTAAAGCTATGGGCGGGCTCGATGAGCTTATGAAAACCCTAAAAGAGCGTTTAGAAGAGCAACAAAAACGCCACGCAGGCGGCAATAAATGGGTGGGCACTGGCGGCACATCACCTTTTGGTGCATACGGCTATAACCCAGAAGGCGTGCGTATTGGGCAAGACGGCAACCGTAACCGCCAAGCGGTAAAAGTGTGGGATAAACGAGAATACAAAAACCTCGACACCGACAGAGAAATTAGTTCGCGCACAGTTAAACTCGCCCTTAAAAAGTTACGAAAGTTTGCCCGCACTGGCGCAAGCGACACGCTTGATTTAAACGAGACCATTCGCGCTACCGCAAAACAAGGCGGTATGCTTGACGTAAAAATGGCACCAGAGCGCCACAATGCAGTAAAAGTACTCATGCTATTTGATATTGGCGGCTCAATGGATGACTACATTCATACCTGCGAAGAATTATTTAGCGCCGCCCATGGCGAATTTAAACACTTAGAGTTTTACTACTTTCATAACTGCCTATACGAAAATGTTTGGCAAGACAACGAACGCCGTCACTCAAACGTAATAGACACCATGACGCTAATTAATAAGTTTACCAGCGACTACAAAGTAATATTTGTAGGCGATGCCACTATGGGCCCGTACGAAATAGCCTACCCCGGCGGCTCGGTAGAGCACTACAACGAAGAGCCCGGCAGTGTATGGTTACAACGTGTCACAAATCACTTTGATAAAGTGGCTTGGCTCAACCCACAACCGGTTGAACACTGGCCGTACTATCAATCAATAGGTTTTATTAAAGAGTTAATGAACAACCGCATGTATGCACTGAGTTTAGATGGAATAAGTAGAGCGATAAAAGAGCTGAGTTAGACAATGCTATTAATGTCAGCTCAATGCTCTGATAAGCAAATGTGACACGCAAACTTAGCGGTTAGTTTTTACCTTGATTGAGGTAGGTTAGTTTGAGCGTAGCGAAACCCAACGAAAAAAGGCAACGTCAATTATCATAGGCGTTTTGCATTATCGATTGGCTAAAAAGTGCCAAGTGTAGGTCGGATAAGCGAAGCGCCATCCGACACTGTAAAATGTTTTGCCAATTTATTATCAGCATTTTATATTGCCTAGTGGCTGGAATGTGCCAAAAGCAGCCCTTGAGTGACTTAGTGATAAAGGCTGCAATGATACGATTGCTGACATTTCACTATTTCTTT
>NZ_JAATTW010000004.1:0-185893 GCF_013414205.1 Pseudoalteromonas sp. MIP2626 | reverse complement strand
CATCTCAGCAGAAATCAGCCATTAAAACGAAAGTCTTCGAGCTATCGAAGTTTGCTGTTGGAACTGAGAAAAAAGAAACAGCCTAGTCTCTAAGTCAAGGCTGTAGAAGCCCATTGATCGACACGGAGTGGCGTCGATGGGTAGTTCACTGCTCATTTACCTATTCGAGTAGTAGTATAGCCGACCTTTTTAGCTCAGTAACTGAGCTAAATACTACTATGAAAATTTAGGTTATTAATGAAGTTATGTATTGTCGGTTTTTTATTTGCGTTTAGTGCCTGTTTTAGTTCCCTTGCTTTAGCGCAAACTACGCAAGAGTATAGTGCTGTGCAAAATGTTTCAGCAGATGCGGCGGGTCATATAAAAGTTGAGACGTTAACTAACATTGAACCTAATAACAGCTACGACTGGCACATTCATTCCTACTGGGAAAACCGCTATGTTACTGAAGGGCGTGATAACTTAGCAAATAAAGGGATTACCTCAGTATCTACAGAGCTAAATTATGAAAATTTCATAATTATTCCTTGGTTTGCTAAAGGCATTAATACCGATTATTCAGAAGTGAATTTAAATATAATATACGCAACGGTATTATCAAAAAACCTTGAGCTATTAAGTGGGTATAGTGCAATTGCCTCGCGCGAAGAAAGCAGTAACGCTTACGATAATGAGGTTAGCCTTGAGCTTATTTACTCTTTTGCACAGCAGGTTCAGCTTATAAGTAGTTTATATTATTCATTTGATGCACAAGGTGCTTTTTTAGATGTTGCGCTAAATAAACATTATCAATTAACGCCCGTATTACAGCTTGATTTTAAAACCAGTGTTGGCTTTAATTCAGGGTATGTGGCCGATGGGCATAATGGTGCTAATCATGTGCAATTTAGTACCAATTTATCTTACTCAGTAATAAAAAACATGCAGTTATACGCATATAGCAACTACAGTTTTGCTATTAATAAAGATTCTAACCGCTATGCCGACGATGAATTATTACAAGATGTATTTTGGGCGGGGTTTGGTTTAAGTTATCAATACAGATAGCGCCGATAAATATAAGTTAAATAGTTATTGTGCTAGATCATTAAAAGCTTACTTTAAACACTGTAAAAGTTTTAAACGCGCTAAACTTCTTAAGTAACCTGAGCTCCGGATAATAAACTTATCTCAAGCAGCTGTTTTCAGCGCTAACTGCGTTGAATTTACTTGCAATAGGCCAGCTATTGACGCGTAAATTCGCCTTGTTTTCACTGAAAACCTCTGGCTAGAGAAAATAAAATTAAATATAACGATGATTCAATACGTTAGTAAATCTCTTAACCAGAGTTCAGGTTAAGTACGGTGTGCTTGAGAAGTAAAGAGCGCATTTATTTCTTAGATATTTAGAGGTTTTATGGCTATAAAAAACACATCTACCCATTACAATAAACTCTCAATAATCCTGCACTGGCTAATGTTATTAGTATTAATTGCTGTGTATGCATCGATTGAACTACGGGTTTTATTTGATAAGGGCACAGAAACTCGCGATTTATTTAAAATGTGGCATTTTATGCTGGGGTTATCAGTTTTATTGCTTGTAACTATTCGGCTATTTATTCGTTTAAAAAGTGGTTCTAAACCATTAATAACGCCCAGTCCAGCAAAATGGCAAACCATGGCGGCTAGTATTACGCACATTGCACTTTATGCTTTTATGTTTGCAATGCCTTTGGCAGGTTGGTTTATGTTGAGTTTATTTGATGCGCCAATCCCTTTTTATGGTTTTGAATTACCCGCATTAGCGGCAAAAAACACTGATCTGGCAAAACAAATTAAATACCTACACGAAACAACGGGCGTACTTGGTTATTACTTAATTGCATTACATGCCAGCGCAGCACTTCTGCATCATTATATTATTAAAGACAATACACTTAAACGTATACTGTTTAAAAATAACGGTTAGTAAAAATGCCGACTTATAATTTAAGTCGGCATTTTAATTATAAAAGGTATTATTTAATTACAGCATGTTGCAGCTTATTACCCAGTATTCCACCAAGCAGTAAAAAAATTAGGTAAATCCAACCTGACAATGAAAAGTTAGCGATAGGGGTAAATAATGCACCTACATTGCAGCCATTGGCAAAACGCGTACCAAACCCCATTAGTAGCCCGCCAAGTGCAAATAAAGCAAACTGTTTAGCTGAGTGGTTTATTTTAAATGAAAACGAAAATTTACCCATAAGCAGCACGGCTATTAATGTGCCTAACATTATTGCAAAGTTTTGTACCGAAATAGCATGATCAAAAAAGCCTGTAGTAAACATTACTTCGGGTCTTAGAGTATAGTTTGCAATATCGTTTGCGCTTATGCCAAGTTGCATTACAAGCTTACCAAACCATATGCCAAAAGGGGTAGAAGCGCCCCAGCCCGAACCAGTTGACGCCATCATTACACCAAATATAATTGCAATTACTAAAGCAGAAGTGCGCATTTCCCACATGTTTCCTATCCAGCGTTTATATGTGTGGGTGCTAAAAAATGTAAATTGTTGTGTACTGTTGTGTAATAACTGGTTTTGTCGGGCTATTTCACCGTCAACCCCTAAATAAGATCCACTTTTTTGTCGGTAGTTCTCATATTTTTTAGCCAGCACTACAACAATTAAAGCAAAAGCAATCGTAACTAAAATAGCAATAAAGTAGCCATTTAATGGCCCCCAACTAAACAAATCGGGCAGGTAAATACCTTGCTCAGCATAACTACTTGTAGAGATTACACTTTGCGTGATCCAGCTTTGCGTTGCTTGTAGCGGAAAGCCAAAAAACACACCTGCTCCAAAAAATACCAATGTTGTTAGTGCGCGTGGTACATCGCTTACCATTTCTACCATCATGCCGGTAGCACAGCAGCTCGACAAGCTCATACCGGCACCAAACATTACGCCACCAATAATCAGGCCTAAATTAATAGGGTTAACCCATAAGTTATAACTTGTTGAATCTGTATTTACTAATAAGCCAGCATTTATAATGGCAGTAATAACAAACATAAACATAAGAGTTTGCAATAGCTGTGTTGAGCCACGTCGGTATGCGCGATTAATGCTGCCAGCAAAACCAATTGAACCTTTCGCTAAGGCAAAACCCAAAGCTAAGCCTAGCAGTAGACGTAAAAACAGTGATAATGTTTCGAGAAATAGTGCCCCTAACAAAATAGATAAAATAGCAATAGCGCTACCTAGTATGGCTTGTTTTTTATTCACATAAGTACCCAATAATTAATAATACAAAGCTGAAGTGTGAGTGAAGGGCGGATTATTCTATTGTGCTGCAAATAAGTCCAACGCTACCCTATAACTTGTTGGTATATATACGTCATTAATACTCTATGCTGTAAGCAAGTGAAGCAGTTGATTAAAAATATATGAGAAATTTAAAGCGGACTTAGGTAGGAGGTATTTTAAGTAAACATTTATAAAATAATATAAACACTCTATTTATTAATAAAGTGTTTTATATTTGTGTTTTTAGTAATAGTGAGTAGCTTAAAAGTTGGCAAGCTCCTTAGCAGTGAAAGTTGCATTACTAATTACACCCGTTTTTTGAAACTTGATTCTGCCTTGCTGGTCAAGCACCGTCATTATATTAGAGTGCTCTACCTCGCTATTCCCTATATTTTGATACTTAATGTTTAATGCTGCAGCTAAGCTGCGCACATCATCGGCTGAGCCTGTTAATAAGCTCCAATTATGCGCACTTAGTTTTCTGCTTTGGGCAAAGCTTTGTAATACCGTCGGGGTGTCTGTATCAGGGGTAAGCGAGACTAATATAAATCCAACATTGTTTTTTTCTTCATCACTAAGCTTATTTTCAATAGCTTGCATGGTCGACACAATAGTCGGGCAGGTATGCGCACAATGTGTGTAAATAAGGCTTACTATTTGCTTTTTACCACTAAAGTTACTTAATAAACGCTCGTGGCCATCTTGATCTAACCACGTATTATTTAATTGGTAAATCGAGTTTTGAGGAATGTTTTGAGCTGGAGCCTGTTTGCTATCTTTAGATGAAGCTTGAGCATAGGCTTGTAAGTAAGCCTGTGTGTAGGTTTGTGAGAAGCCTAGTGAGTAAGCGGCTGAGCTGGTTAATAATGCCGTAACAGTCCACATTTTAACAAATAGTGTTATCGATTTAAATTTTATCATTTTGATACTCCATTAAAAAACCACAATTAACTTAGTGCTGCGCTATTAAGCAAAAAGGGTTTATGCAGAACAACTAACTAAATGTAAATTTTGTTAACATTATTTAGTGTTGATTATTGATACTATCGAGTTTTAATAGCTGCACATCGTTTATTTGCACTATATAAATCATGTATAAGCACCCAAATGTAAAATAGTTGTTTTATTTTTGTTGAATATGGTTTGCCTATTGTGCTAAGTTTTTAGCTGTTAAATATTTTCAAGTATCTAAAAATTAAAACTAATAATTTATATACTGACATTTACTTAACTACGCTATGAAGCATATTTATAAACAATGGAGAGTTATTAATGAGTGATGCAGCAACATTAAAAAGTGCAGACGAAAAGTTTTGTTCGGACTGTGGAGGCGTAATTAGTTTAAAAGCAGAAATTTGTCCTAAATGTGGGGTAAGACAAACAGCGCAACCTAATTCATTAGGTGGTACTGCGCCCAATGGTAAGAGTAAAATAGCTGCAGCATTGCTTGCGGTATTTTTGGGTGGTTTTGGTGTTCATAAGTTTTACTTAGGGCAAATTGGCTTAGGCTTTATTTATCTGTTGTTCTTTTGGACAGCTATTCCGGCGATCATTGCATTTGTAGAGTTTATTATTTTATTAACCATGAGCGATGAAGCGTTTAATAATAAATATGGTTACGACTAGAAGGTGTTTGACCTTCTAGGTTAAAGGTTATATTGCTTTAACTAACAATAAAAAACGCCAAAAGAATGTATGTGCTTTTGGCGTTTTGTGTTTTAGCTAGTAAAGCTAACTAATGTATATTTAATTACTTAGTAGCCATTCACTCAATAAACGCACGCCAAATCCGGTACCGCCTGCAGATACTTCGTCTTTGCCTTTTTTAGCTAATGCATTGCCGGCTATGTCAATGTGTACCCAGCGAGTGTCACCGGCAAAATGCTCTAAAAAGCTTGCTGCAGTAGTTGCACCAGGGCCACTGGAGCCAACATTGGTTAAATCAGCAATATCCGACTTTAAAGCATCTTTATAACCTAAAGGTAAGCGCCATAAGTTTTCGTTAACCTGTTTACCGGCTAAGGTTAATTGCGTTACTAATTTATCATCTTGTGAAAATACTGCCGCGTATTCATTGCCAACAGCACCTACTTTAGAGCCAGTTAATGTGGCTACATCAATCATTATTTCAGGATTAAAGTGCTTACGCGCATACCACATTGAATCGCTAAGTACCAAGCGGCCCTCTGCGTCGGTATTAAGTATTTCTACACTTAAGCCTTCAGCGGTACGTACTACGTCGCCCGGTGCTACAGCAAATTGCGACACCATGTTAGCGGCCATACCCATCACTGCAACTACGTTTTTATCTGCTTTAGCAAGTGCCATTGCTTTTACAGTACCCAGTACCGCTGCTGCACCTGCCATGTCTGATTTCATTCGTGCAATAGATGCACCTGTTTTAATGCTGTAGCCGCCAGAGTCAAATGTAATACCTTTACCTATTAGGGCAATAGGTGCGTCGTTAGACCCTTTATAATGAGCAACTACAAGGCGAGCGCCTTGTTCGCTACCACGGCCAACAGCTTCAAGCGCTCCCATACCTAGCTCTTTTAATTGTGCAGGCTCAAGTACGCTAATAGTAACGCCAAGAGACTCTAATTCTTTAGCTGCATTTGCAAAGTCGACCGGGGTCATGTGGGTAGCAACTTCAGAAGTTAAGTCGCGGGCTAAAAATACCCCAGCTTGAATGCTTTGCAGCACTTTATATGTTTTTTGTGTTTGCTTAGTATTGGTAACATCAAATGTGTAACTAATGGTTTCTGTGTTGGCTTTTTGCTTATACTTTTCAAAGCGGTGGTCGCGTAAATTAGCGCCATGAGCAAAGTTAGCTGCTAACTCGGCATTATTATTTAAGCCGGTTACGTCATCAAATATTACACTTGCAGTTGTTACTTTATTGCCAAGTAAGCGAGCATGTATATTGCCACCTAATTTTGCAATACGGGCTTTATCTAGTTCTTTTTGTTTACCCGTACCTACCACTAATATACGATCGTATTTACTGTTTTGTGGTGCTATAAGTTCGGCAACACTGGCGTAATCGCCTTTAAAGTTTTCAATGTCTATTATGCGCTGTAAATGCTGTTTAAACTCTTTATTAAGTGCTTTAAATTGTTTGTTTTTTCCATCTTGGCTATAAAATACGACTAATGTTTGTGCATCTTTGTTTATGTTTGATGAGAAAGTAAACTCAGCTGCGTGCGAACTCATACCAGCACAAAGCGCTATAGCTAAGGAAGAGGCTTTAATTATGTTTGTCATTGTTTAACCCAAAAGAATATAAAGCCCTGTTTTACCTTATTTTAGCCCAATAGGTTAAGCCCTATACGTTGAATGCGCAATTTATAGCGATATGTAGCCTTAAAATTTTAACGAGCGCTATTACTTGAGATAAAACTTTAAATAAAATAGAGTATTACACAGCTAAAAGGGTTATTAATTTAAGCCGTTACACTTCCTTAATTGAGAAAATACAGTGCAAGCCAAAGAAATTCGTAACTTTTATATTAACGAAGAGCAATCTGTTTATTTGCTCTCACACCACGATGCTAAAAAGCATCGGCAGTGGCTTAATATATGTATTAAAAAACTTACCTTACTTGGTTACGAAAATGTAGAAATGATTGGTTCAGGCGCTTTTGGTTTTGTATTTGCGGGGCACGACGATACCGGATTACCTTGGGTATTTAAGTTTTCGCGTATTACACTAGCGCAAAGCATACGCGATCGCCTAGAAGACGAAGCTTACATGCTATCGCAAATAAACAATCCACTTGTACCTGAATTTTATGCATTTGAGCGAATTAAAAAACAAGGCATTTTAATGATGGCTCGCGCCATGGGCGAAGACCTTGAAAAAGTATCGTTAAAAAAAGGCCGAATTGGCGCTGCAAAAATTATGACGCTGGCAGTACGACTCAGAAACGTGCTGCTCGATCTGCGCAATCATAATACGGGTATAACTGCGCAACCTATTGTGCATGGCGACATTAAACCTTCAAACTTAGTATGGGACGAAGCAAGTGATGCACTGTCGTTAGTGGATTGGGGAAGCTCGGTATATGCGCAAATAGACAGTGACGGTAACCCTATTGCCAGTAATTTTATGGATTTAATGTCGGCAGACGTAAGCACAACTAACGCACGTATGGGCGATGTGTACTTTATTGGTGAAGCACAAATGTCGGGGGAGCAATCATCTCCACGTTTTGATGAGCAAGGCGTAGCGGCAACTTTGTACGCGCTTGCTTCTGCACAGTCTTGTCGGTTTGGAGTAGACGTTATTCCGGCCAGCAGTTTAGGGCTACCAATAGAGCTGGCTAAAGTAATTGACGGTATGCTCTCTAAAAATAAACAAGTGAGAAATAGCGCAGGTGATTACTTTATGCGTAACATTACTAATATGGCGAAAGCCTACTTACCCGAGTTGCCTAAAAAAGTAGTTAAAGCCGCTATTCCGTTTTGGTTTAGTTATGATGAAGAGCCCGAAACCGTAGTATACAGCTCACGAAAACAGTTTTTACGCCAAGCCGATCATAAGCAGCAATTACTTGATGTAAACGATGCCCAATTAGATCGTTACTATAAAGAATTTTTGTTTGATACCGGGGATACCGAAAAAGCATTTTTAGCTTCAATTAGTCGTTTAGCAAAATACCCTGCTGTAGGCGGGTTAAGCTTTCATTGGAAAGATGAGTCACTGTTTGTTGAATCATCGCTAATTTTGTATAACGAAACGTTAGCTGCTGCATTTACCGATGCGGTAAATAACACTGTAATGCTGGCACAAGCAATTAGCCAAAAAGGGCTGTTTAAATGTTGTTTGTTTGACGCACGTAAAACCATTCAGCTAGAGCGCGATAGAACAGGCGCTTTTAAGTTTGAAAGTTTACCAGAACTTGATTTTGAAACGGTGAATGTAAATGCCAGTGATGTTACCCGGCCACATTCTTACTTTGAAGATGGTAAAGATCCCGACGAGCAACTACAACTGCCAAAAAAAGTAATTAAATGTGTGTTTGAGCTAAATCAAATACACCACACTGGCTGCATTATTTTTGAAGCGCTGCCCGATAGGCTCAAAATACATCATTACTACCGGTTGCTCGATGCCAGTAAAGAGGATGAGTTTAGGCGGCTGCTTAATAAGTTGATGCAATACGCAGTTAATATTACCGACGTAGGGGTAGCCGGTTTTATGAAGTTACCTTACAAAAATACTCGTGAGTTTAGTTTGTGCGAGCAGCAGAGCAATCATTACTATCCTAAAAACCCAAAAATGACACTTTAAATATGGCAAATTTACACACTCTGCTGGCATACAATAAACGTTAAATATAAAGTTAGGTGATATGGCTAAATTAAAACCGATAATTACGCTGCAAAGCTACGGTATTTACTCAACATGGGATAACGAGAGTAAAGCATTGCCGCAAATAGAGCAATTTACTACTGAGGTCATCGCTACTCTTGATGTTGAATTTGGTTTGATCATAAATATTAAAAAAGCCAAAGGCGAAAAATTACATTACAGCATTTATCATCCTAATATACCCGATGATGAAGGCGACATAATGCCTCCTTTTTCCGGAGTGGTGTATGTTAAAGACAGCGACTGGCATTTTTATTTAGGTGATACTTTATGGCCACCAATTAATAATAAACTTGGTAATTGGCGCATGACCATAGAGTACAATGGCAAACTTATAGCGGATAAAACATTTAATGTAGCACTGGCTACAGAGCGCTCGGCTGTAGAGTTTTGGCAAGATAGGGGATACAAGCCACTAAAGTAAAGTTTATATAGCTGTTGCTGTTAACTTATAGGGTATGAGTAAAAAGGCGTAATAAAAAAGCCGGCAATGCCAGCTTTAATAATGAGTGGTTTAACCTTGTGCTTTAGTTGCCCCAAGGATTAGTTGAGCTAACACGCTGTTTACGGGTACGCGCACGTTGCTTAGTCTCTTTTTTCTCCATAATACGCTTTGCATCAGTAAAGCTTAACTCACACGGCTCACCAGGTTTATGATCAGCAGGGATCACGCGATCACGCGGTGGCAGTTCGTATTGCACATCATCAGGACGTGGTAAGTTTTTAAGGCGATACAAATAAAAGTTATCTACTTTTTCTTGTGCCCACTGTGTTTTACGTAAAAATTTAACCGCCGATTTAATATCAGGATTATTTTTAAAGCAATTTAGCTGTAAATAAGCGTATAGGAGTTCCCACCCATATTGTTCAACCAGCTCTTCAACCACTTGTTCTAATTTTACGCCTTGCAGTGGGTTATTACTGAAAAGTTCTTGGTTGCTCATAGGTGTTGCCTCGTTATTAAAATACAAAGTGTATTATAAATTTAATAACGAGGCTTTAACAGTGTAAAAAGCTTAACTTTGGCAATTAACTACAACACGGCCGCGAATTTTACCTTTCATAAGCTGCTCGGCGTTATCAATTACTTGTTCAAGCGTTATTTCGGTCGATATTTTATCAAGGTAATCAGCTGCTACTAAAGATGCTAAACGATCCCATGCTTCAATTCGGTCGGCTTTTGGGCGCATTACGCTATCAATGCCTATTAATCGAATGCCACGTAATATAAATGGTGCTACAGAGCTAGGTAAATCCATACCTTGTGCAAGCCCACATGCGGTTACAACACCTCCATATTTTAACGAGGCGCAAATATTAGCTAAAGTATGGCTACCTACTGAGTCTATAGCTGCGGCAAAACGCTCTTTTTGTAGCGGCTTACCTGGGTTTGAAAGCTCATCACGATTAATTACATTTGCTGCTCCTAGCTCTTTTAAATAATCACTTTGCTCCATTCGTCCAGTAGCTGCGGTTACATTGTAGCCAAGCTGATTTAGTAAATATATTGCAAAACTACCTACGCCACCATTGGCACCGGTTACCAGCACTTCGCCTGAATCGGGTGTTATGCCTTGTTTTTCGAGTGCAATTACACTGAGCATAGCGGTGTAACCCGCAGTGCCAACTTGCATAGCTTGTTTTGGTGAAATGCCAGCAGGCAAGGGGATTAACCAATCGCTATTAAGTGCTGCTTTTTGAGCAAGCCCACCCCAGTGTTTTTCGCCTACACCAAACCCATTTAAAATTACCTTATCGCCACTTTTAAATTCATCGCTGGTGGAGTGGCTCACAGTGCCTACTAAATCTATACCCGGCACCATAGGAAAACTGCGTACCACAGGCCCTTTTCCGGTTATTGCTAAGCCATCTTTATAATTTAAAGTGCTGTATAGCACATCAATAGTGACATTTTCATTCGGCAGGTCACTATTCTTAATGCTGCTTAAAGAGGCGCTGTAGTTATTATCATCTTTATTAATAACAATGGCTTTAATTGGGTTACTCATGGGATATCCTTTTAGACCGATCGTCTTTTAATTGGTAAAAAAAACGCATTAGGTTAGTAATGCGCGTAAAAACATTTCTGTATACAAAGTAAGTGGAGTATTAGACTTAGTGAGCTTGGCACGCATAACCGCACCCTCCCAACCAATCCAAAAATACTCACTCATTAATGGGGTGTTTACACTGTTGGCAATTGTACCTTGCTGCTTTGCTTGGTTTAAACACACCTCTACCAAGTTTTGCCAGCTAGTATAACTTTGCAATAAGCGGGTTTTAAATTCGTCACTTAAGTGATTCAGTTCTTGATTTAAATTGCCTACTAAACAGCCACGCTTATAATCGTACTTCTTCATCCCTTTAATGGCACTTTGGGTAAAGTTGACTATTCGCTCCAGCGGGGGCACGTCACTTTGTTGTAAATAATGATTAAGTTTGGCAATAAAATAACTGTCGTAAGCATCAACAAGGGCAATACCGTACGCTTCTTTACTTTTAAAGTAATGATAAAAAGAGCCTTTAGGTACGGCTGCTTTTTTTAATATGGTATCGAGGCCAGTTGCGCTAAAACCAAACTCGGTTAGTGTTTCTAGGCCTGTGCGAATAAGTAACGCTTTGGTATCTGCGTTTTCTCTGGCTACTTTGGGTGGGCGGCCACGCCTTACTGGAGTTGGTGTGTTTTTGTTCATACAACATATTAGACCGATCGACTTTAAATAATCAAGCATTAATTGTGTTGTTTATTAAATAAGCTAAATAAAATTTAAAATAATTAAAAAATAGACTAGATTAATTTGGAACTAAGGCTAAATTAGCCGGTCACAATATATACACAACAGTGTAATAAAACGATTTTTTAATCGTGTTTTTAAGTTAGATTAAACCGGTCAATACAGTGCAAGTACGACCACTTACTTTTTAAAAAGCTAATTCATCATTGCATCAGCAGCTTAGTTAAAGTCAAACTAATTAATTGCTTTTATAATTTGAATTAACCTTTTTTATTAGCTATTCATTACATGTAGATTTCACTAATGCTACAAAATATATAAATACAAAGGTGAGGATATTACCGATGAAGAGACAAAAAAGAGATCGTTTAGAGAGAGCACATTCTCAAGGATTTAAAGCAGGTTTAGCAGGTCGCTCTAAAGAGCATTGTCCCTATCAACAAGTTGATCCAAAATCAGAATGGTTAGGTGGTTGGCGCGAAGCAATAGACAATCGTAATATTTATAAAACATAGTATATAACTGAATTTAAGCAAAAATGCCTCCAAGTGGAGGCATTTTTGTATGTGTATTTTAATTATTAACAGTTAATTAAAATGCACTGGTGTCTTGAAATAGACCCACTTTTAAATCTTTCGCTTCGTAGATTACACGGCCATCTACTTCTACCGTGCCATCGGCAACACCCATAAATAATTTGCGTTTAATTACGCGTTTCATTACTAGGCGGTAGGTTACTTTTTTAGCGGTTGGTAAAATTTGGCCGGTAAATTTAACTTCACCCACACCTAGCGCACGGCCAAGACCTGGACCGCCAGACCAACCTAAGTAAAATCCAACTAACTGCCACATAGCGTCTAAACCTAAGCAACCGGGCATTACAGGGTCACCTTTAAAATGGCAGTCGAAAAACCATAAGCTAGGGTCAATATCTAGCTCAGCAACAATTTCGCCTTTACCGTGTATTCCGCCATCGGCAGTAATAGAGGTAATGCGGTCCATCATTAACATATTGTCGCTTGGTAAACGGCAGTTACCTTCACCAAACATTTTACCTTCACCACATAGGATCAAGTCTTCTTTTGTATAGCTATTTTTAGGTTCCATAACACTTATCTTCGCTTATAAATTGCCAACTACTTTAGCGTACACTTGTACGCTGAACAACTCGGATCAGTTAAAAAAGCTAAATTTAGGAGGTTTTTTAATCAATTGATTGGTGTAATTGATTTTAGCCTGATTAAACCGCGCAATTACAATCATAAATCATTATAATTACCGCTGACTTTTAACCTGTTTAAAGGAAATTTATGATCCTTTTTGTTAACTCACTAACAGTGATAGATTTTTCTTACTTGTGTAATAAACGCGGCGCAGTTGGCGAGAGCTGGATTGTTGATTTAACTTTGCATGGCAAACTAAACGATGAGTCTATGGTATTAGACTTTGGCTTAGTTAAAAAGCAAATTAAAGGCATTATAGATGAGTGTATTGATCATCGTTTAGCTGTACCTAATAATCTAAATGGCGTGGTTAGCGAATTTAGCGACCATAAAACATTAGATTGTACATTTGGTGATAACCACCATTTGGCGATGAGTGCTCCACATCAAGCTTATTGTATGATTAACGCAGATGAAGTAACTATTGCATCGGTTACAGATTTCTTAATAGCGACTATTTTGCCACAACTGCCAGATAATATAGAAAAAATTGAGCTGTCATTGAAGCCAGAGCATAATCAAAGCTATTATTACCATTACAGCCATGGCCTTAAAAAGCATGATGGTAATTGCCAACGTATTATTCATGGGCATCGTTCTCAAATTGGTATTAGTTTAGATGGTATTTCTATGCCTCGCCTGCAAAAAGAATGGTCACAAAAGTGGCAAGACATTTATCTAGCCACCGCTGAGGATCAAATTAAGGCAGACGAGTTACAACACGTTAGCGCAAAAGCTGGCGATGTATGTTTTGCATATACTTCAGCGCAAGGCTATTTTGAAATGGCTATTAGCGAATCGCGTTGCGATATTCTACCTAGCGATACCACGGTTGAATGCATTGCAGAATACTTAGCGGGTCAGGTAAAAGCACAATATCCTGAAAAAGCGGTAAAAATAACGGCCTACGAAGGAGTAGGCAAAGGGTCTATTAGCCATGCTTAAAACATTATTAGCAGCCGTGTTAATTTCCTCTACTAGCTTAAGTGCAATGGCACTTGAGCTAAAAGGGCAATTAACTCAAGGCGGTTTAGTAACCGGTAATATTAGCAACGCGCAGTCGGTTAGCTTTAACGACAAAACACTTAAGCTTTCGAGTAAGGGTGATTTTGTATTTGGCTTTGGCCGCGATGCACCAACAAATCACACACTTAAATGGGTTGATAAAGCTGGTGTTGAGCACACTGAAAGCCTAGTAATTACTAAGCGCGACTATCAAATTGATAAAATTACCGGCGTTGCTAAAAAATATGTATCGCCGGCTAAAGAACTCAGCGCACGTATAAGTAAAGAGGCTGCTGCGATTAGAGCTGCGCGCCAGGTTAATTCTGACCTATTGTACTTTTTAGATCCTGTGCTAAAACCTGCACAAGGGCGTATATCTGGGGTGTATGGTAGCCAACGTTATTTTAATGGCGAGCCACGCAGACCACATTTTGGCTTAGATATAGCCAATAAAACGGGGACACCTGTGTATGCACCTATAAGTGGTACAGTGGTGTTTTCGCAGCCGGATATTTATTATTCAGGTGGCACACTTATTTTAGACCATGGCCACGGCGTTACCTCTACTTATATTCATTTAAGTAAGCTTGATGTAAAGCTGGGCGATAAAATTGAGCAAGGTAGTAAAATAGCTGAAATAGGTGCAACAGGGCGGGTAACAGGCCCGCATTTAGATTGGCGTTTTAACTGGCAAGGTGAACGCCTTGATCCGGCCTTATTAATGCAAAACAAATTAGCTAATAAAAAGTAGATACTATGACACAAGTAGAGCGCGATGCTATTATCGCGCAACGTATTAAAGATTCCACCACATCGGTAACTAAAACAGTGTTTCCGGGGCGAACTAATCACCACAACACTTTATTTGGTGGCGACGCTTTAGCTTGGATGGACGAGGTTGCTTTTATAGCGGCAACGCGTTTTTGCCGTAAGCCTTTAGTTACCATTTCATCAGATCGAGTAGACTTTAAAGAAGCTATTCCTGCAGGTACTTTTGCTGAACTTATAGCAAAAGTAGTGCATGTAGGTAATACCAGTTTAAAGGTTGATGTCGATATACTTCTAGAAACTATGCATAATGACAACAAGCATTCTGCTATTAGTGGCAGCTTTACCTTTGTTGCAGTAAATGATGATCACCGACCAACGCCTGTGGTTTGCGATAAAATGATTTATGGTTTTGACAAGTAAACATTAGAATAAAGTATTTTAATGTTATTAAAAATAAGCACTTTAAGTAGTGCTTATTTAAATACCACCAAAGAACACATCATACTAATTAATTGCAAAAGATATAGCTAAACAGCAGAGTCAATTTTAATAATAATTATCAAGGTGGGAGGTCGATAACCTAATCTATTATTAGGTTATCGTTTTACATTACTTAGGTTAAAGCACCATGGCAGCTATCCAGCCAAATATTAATAACGGTATATTAAAGTGAATAAAGGTAGGCACTACTGAATCCCAAATGTGGTCGTGCTGGCCATCAGCATTTAGCCCAGAAGTTGGCCCAAGTGTAGAGTCAGAAGCGGGGGAGCCTGCATCACCTAACGCACCGGCCGTACCCACTAAAGCAGCAGTGGCCATAACCGAAAAGCCCAGCTCTAAACATAAAGGAACAAATAAAGTAGCTATAATTGGCACGGTTGAAAATGAGCTACCTATACCCATGGTAATAAACAATCCAACTAATAAAATAACCGCTGCCGCAATGGGTTTATTCCCAGCAAATAACTCAGCGCCACTGTGTACTAAACTAGCCACATGACCTGTAGCTTGCATAACAGCTGCAAATCCTTGAGCAGAAATCATTATAAAACCAATCATTGCCATCATAGCGACGCCTTTACTAAATACGTCGCCATTATCTTCCCATTTAACGATGCCGAAAACGCTAAAAATCATTACACCCACTAAGCCACCTAAAATCATTGAACCGCTAGCGTTTTGCGCAATAAGTGAAGCAAGTACAGCAAACAGGCCAACTAACATTACCTTTTTTGGGTTTTCTACCGTGGTTTCTTTACTTTCTATGGTAAGCGGAAGCGCTGCGTAGTCGCGACGTTTTCTGTAACTAAAAAATATTGCAATTAATAAACCTGCAAACATGCCCAAAGCCGGAATTATCATTGCCATAGGCACTTGGGTATTTATTATTTCTAAACCGTTATCCACTAAATTTTTATGGAGTATTGAATATAAGTAAATACCACCAAAGCCATACGGTAGTACCATATAAGAAGTAGCTAAACCAAAAGTTAAAATACAAGCTATTGCACGTCTATCCAGCCTAAGTTTATTAAAAATTACCAGCAGCGGTGGAATAAGAATAGGAATAAAGGCGATATGAACCGGCACTAAGTTTTGCGATGAAATGGCGCAGATCATTATTATAAATAAAATAAAATAACTGAGCAGGGTTTCACTGCCACTTTTTTGTGCATTAACTTTAGCTAATAATTTTGCGGCTAAAATACGTGTTAAACCTGATTTAGAAATAGCCACTGCAAAAGCACCTAACATGGCATAACTTAGTGCTATTTCAGCACCTGCCGACAATCCCGAATTAAAGGCGTCTATACTTTCTTTTAAGCCCAAACCAGCGGTTAAGCCAGCAACAAGGGCACTTATTATCATTGCAACAATAACATTTACGCGGACCAAGGTAAGCCCAAGCATTAATAAAACGCCTATAACAACCGCATTCATAGATTTCTCTGTTTCGTAGATTTAATTAATTTTATCAGATATTTTGCCTGAGTTTTACGTTCTTTATTAAATGGTTTTTTAGCATAACGTACTTGGTTAAATAACTGACTAAACTCGAGTAATTGTTGCTCAACATGCGGCGCTTGCGATGCTAAGTGTTGTAATTGTTGAGTAGGCGTTAAATGATCGGCTATCTTAAGTTTACGTTTTTTAGCCCAATTTATTAATTGTTCAAACTCTTTAACCATAGGAGCTAATTTAGTAGCGGGCTTAGGCCAATTTAAATAAACAAAATAACTAACAAAAGTCAGCCCTAAAATAACAATTACAGCCAGCGGTACCAGCCAAATATTTTTGCTGCCAAAAATAGACTTTAAAAAGTCGTTTTGTTTTTCATCATCAAAACCAAGTACCCAGCTAGACCACCTATAATCTAAGTTTTCTAGCTCTAGCCTTAGCCAATTAATAGCTGCAAAGTTACTTAAACTAACTAAACCAAAGTCGATATTGCTTTTAAACTCATTATTTAACTCAGTATTTTGTGAAAGCGATCCTGTAAGCCTATCGGGAGCAACCACCGCTGTGGCATCAAATATTTGCCAGCCTTCATTATCTAAATATACTTCTACCCATGCATGTGCATCATATTGGCGAACAGATAAAGTATTATTATCTGTATTAAGCTCACCACCTAAATAGCCACTGACAACTCTTGCCGGTATACCCGCACTTCTAAAAATATAAGCTGCGGCACTGGCATAGTGGCCACAAAACCCACGTTGTTGCTCAAACATAAACTGATCAATAGTATTGTTGCCGCTCATTGGCGTCGGGTTAAGCGTATAACTAAATTTTTCGTCTATAAAGTAGTGTAGTAATGCATTGTAAAAATCACGGTCGCTGGTTAAGTTTTGTTTTAAATTATAGGCAAGGGCACTTGCTTTGTTATTGTCGTTATTTACTAAGTGTTTGTAGTGTTTAGTTTGCCACTGTAATAAAGGAGCATTTGTTAGTGCAGAGCTACTTGCTGTGTATTGCACACTTTTAGCTTGGTAATTTTTTTTACGCAGTAAGCCCAGTGAGTCACTCTCTACGTTATCGTTATTACTGGTTGCAAAGTTGAGCCCATATAACCACTTTTGACTCGAGGGCTCGGCAATAATCGAATAGTCGTATTTTGTTAAACTACTAACTTGTTGCGTTTTAGTTTGAGTTACGCTGTTATGCTTTAATAAATTGGAAGTGAGCCACGCATTTCCGTTAAACTCATCGTGTACTAAGGCTCGCCAATACAGGGGAGCTTTAGGTGCTAGATCATTAAATTTAGCTCTAAAAACCAGTTCATCTGAATTAGATAACTTGGCAATATCAAACGGATCTATTTGCTCAGACAAACCAGTTTTAGCTAACTTTGGCCCAGGTAGTTGCCAAAATGCCGGCATTTTTGGTAAAAATATTAATAAAAATACCGCTAGTGGTAATGCCAATAATAGTAATTTACCGCTTTGTTTAGATGCGACTTTTAAATTATGTTTTGATTCTAACAAGCCCAGTACGGCAAAATTTAAAATGTACAAACTACTCACTACTAAAGTAGTTAAAATACTTTGGTTAAATAAATAAACCGCCGAAAGCGAAAAAAATGTCAGCGTAGTTATTACATGATAATGCTTTTTAGTTTTCGCCTGTAACAACTTAAATAAGCTTGAAAGCAACAACATAGCCACAAATAAAATAACCGTGTCGCTAAATCCCACACTAAAAAGCATTAACCCTAAAGCAAGTGCTGCTAAAGCGTTAGCCAACCAGGCATTAGGTTTAGTTTTATTACTTATGGTTACATAAAAGTTCCACGCACAAAGTAGCGCTAGTACACTAATAAATACAATTGGTAAGTGAGCAATAAAAAACATGACTAAGCAGCTGTATATAAAACACAGTGAATAATTTATTACTTTTATGTTTTTTATTGCCGTCACTTTGTATCACCATTAAATGTACTAAGTGATTCTAAACAAAGTGTTTTATGTTGCACACCTAGGTTGGTAGCTATTATTTTACTTGGTAGTTTTAGCATAAAGGGGGTGTTATTCTCTGTTGCTTCACATACTAAAAAGCACAGCTGGTTTAAGCGTTGCTCGGTATCGCCATGCATTAAATCAAAATCAAATAATGCATCAGCAGCTTTAAAATCAACAAACTCTTTAACTAATAACTGCTGTGTTTTAGCAAAATGTTTCCAAGAAATTCTTTGCAATCCCATTTCAGGCAAGTGCGGTATTAATGTTTCAAACTCTTCACTACCGAGTTGTTTGGCAATACCGTTTTCGGCTTGCTCGGCTAGACTATTTATCTGAGCGTCACTAAACACCTTTTCAAGTGAAGGGTAAATATAAACACTTGATTGTAGTTGAATGTAGCTCCAAACAGTGATCAAGCCAAAGGGATAATTACTGGCAATTTTTATTCGCTGTAGTGAGTAACATCCGCGTTTGTTATAGGGTAGTGGCAAGCTTAGCGTTAGGGCTGTATTGGTTATTTCATCATGATTAATTTGCGTTTGTTGATCGCCTTGATAAATTAGCATCACAGATTGGCAAATCGAGGGGCTTTGTACAGCAAACTGAACTTGTGGATTTTGTGGTGCAAAGCTCGAAAGTGAATTTTTAAAAGTAACAGTTAGGCCTTTTGCATTGCTGTAACCCAGTAGTACAGCAATAATCATTACCACAAACATTAAATAAGCCATGATCAAAATTAAGTTGTTTTGATAGTTAATCCCCATCACAAAATTTAAAATAGCTACACTAATAAAGTAGCAGCCAAGGGCTGATGGAAAAACATAAATAGTTTTGTGTTCAAGTGTAATTGACTGTTTTAAATGTTTATTTTTTAATAATTTATTAAATATGGCACGTTTAAATGACTTAAATAAAGCAGGGCGCTTAGCTTTGTTATTTGGCATAAATGCTATACCGGAACCATAACAGCTTTTAATATTTGCATAACTTGCGCTTCGCCCGACTCATTGTGTAACCCTAAACGGTGCTGACAAACACTGGCAAAAACTGCTTGCACATCTTCAGGCATAACAAAGTCACGACCGTCAATATAAGCCCATGATTTAGCAGCTTTTGCTAATGCCATGCTAGCGCGTGGCGATAACGATGCAGCAAAATTATTACTTTCGCGTGTATAATTTACCAATTCAATA
Source organism: Pseudoalteromonas sp. MIP2626 (assembly GCF_013414205.1). Taxonomy (NCBI): domain Bacteria; kingdom Pseudomonadati; phylum Pseudomonadota; class Gammaproteobacteria; order Alteromonadales; family Pseudoalteromonadaceae; genus Pseudoalteromonas; species Pseudoalteromonas sp. MIP2626. The sequence goes on along the minus strand of NZ_JAATTW010000004.1, from coordinate 166,355 downwards.
ATATAATCAATTACAGGATTACTTAGTATAATATTGCTAATTTCAGTTTGAATTTGAGCTAATTGTTGCTCAGTAATACGTTGTGGTAGCTGGGTGTAGTCACGCTTTTGCATATTTAGTAACAGCCTTTTTTCGGCTTCTTTTGGCGGAAAACCAAGGCTAATACGCATTAAAAAACGATCCAGCTGCGACTCAGGTAAAGGGTAAGTACCTGATTGATGTAATGGATTTTGTGTAGCAATAACAAAAAATGGGGTAGGAAGAGAATACTTTTTACCATCAACAGTAACTTGTTGTTCTTCCATTGCCTCAAGTAAGGCGCTTTGTGTTTTAGGTCCCGCTCTGTTTATTTCGTCTGCTAAAACAACTTGGCTAAAAATAGGCCCTTTATGAAAGCTAAAACTGTGTTCATTACTATTAAATACATTAGTACCTAATATGTCGGCTGGGAGTAAGTCGCTGGTAAATTGTATCCGTTGATACGACAAGCCTAAAACGGCTGCTAAGGCATGCGATAACGTTGTTTTACCCATGCCAGGTAAATCTTCAATTAGTAAATGGCCTTCACTAAATAAGCAGGTGAGCGCGAGCTTTATTTGTTGTTTTTTACCAAAAATAACATTAGATAAATCATCGATAATTGCACTAACAGAACTTTGCATACTAACCTTATTATTATTCAATGAGCTCTAAACGCTTCATTACTGTATCTACTTTTTGTACATTAAACGGTTTTGCTATAACCCCTTTAGCACCAAGTTCCCACGTATTTTCTACATTTTCGAAACTGTTATGGCCAAAGCAAATAACAACATGAATATGCGGATAGCAATTATTTATATAAGTTAAAATATCACTACCTTCAGAGTCAGGTATTTCGACATCTAAAAATATAACCTTTGGGGACTTTTCGCTAAGCAGCGGTTTTGCACAATCAAAATCTTCACACTCAAGAATATCTTCATAACCAAGATCCGTTAAAATTTGGTTTAGATAGTCGCGACTGTTTTTTGTATCATCAATGATTAAAATAGGTTCTAGTGGGTGCACAAATTCCATATGTTGTTACTTCTATTGTTAATACCATTTGAGTACTTTCAATACTAAGCTAACCACCTCATAAGCTCAAGATAGTAACTAAAAAACAGTCATTAATAACTGATTTAAATAATTTTTAGCTACTTTGTCGTTTTATTAAATAACCTCCGCGCATTACTTATCCTTTAATATTGTAAAAATTTACGTTGAAAGTGATTTACGTTTAATTAATAAAAAACAAATTAACAATTATGATGTTTTAACCTGCTGATATAATTGACTTATTATTACAGCGTGACGCATTGTGAATTTTTTGTTATTTAAATAGTTGACGTACGAACTTCTTGCTGGGATTATGACCACAAGAAGGGCTTATGCTCACATTGTAATTTAGCACTATATAACTCAAGCCAAACGCAGAGCTTATACAACCAAAGAAGCATATTTATGAAAGCTAAACATGTATTAACACTAACGGCAGCAATAGCAACTTATAGTAGCCAGGTACACAGCAACGATTTTAATTTAGGGTTAGAATTTAAAACAAATCACTTATGGCATGGCTCAATTGTAACGCCAGGCCCAATGGTTGCTGGTGAATTAACTTATAAAACGGCGGATAATAAAATCACCTTAGGTTTATGGGGTGGGTCCTCTTTTGATGGTGAGTATCAGGAGTTTACTTATTTTGCTTCTTATAAGTTTTCAGAGCAGCTGTTCATTGAAATTGTTAATCATGGTAACCACTCGTCGATTAATAATGTAGATATTTTTGACTATTCAAGCGATCCGGATAAAACCGGAAACTTTATTGATGTCGGTCTTGGTTACACCTTTGCGGGCGAAATGCCATTATCTCTTTACTACTCAGTAATAGTTCAAGGAATAGATACCTATTTAGATGAAAGTTCAGGAAAAAACAAACAAGCTTACACTAACTATCTCGAAGCTAGCATGCCCGTGTGGAAGGGTAATGAATTAGATGAGCAAGTCTCTGTATTTATTGGTGGTGCTTTTTCTTTTTTAGATCAGCAAAACTTTTATGATGATAACGCTAATATAGTTAACTTAGGTTTTACTTACTCCAAGAGCTTGCAAATACTAGAGTATAATTTTCCTATATCGGCAACAGCTATGTGGAACCCCGCGCAAAATAAAGGTGCATTACAGGTCGCATTTACGTTTTTATAATTTTTATAGCTGTGGCCATAACTTGCACTTAGCTGTAATAGAAAAAATATGTTGTGAGCAATTAGAAAGCGTTAACTTGATTTCTATTAGTGCAATAACATGAAAATTCGACACTTTTATTAAATGAATGGTATATTTAGAGGGCTAATAACAATTAAATAATTCGTTCAATTAACAAAAATATTTTGCTGTTAATCAATTTTAATAGTCTATTTATTTTGATTTTAAGAGGTTTCAGTGGCCAAGCTATCTAATACAGAAATTAGAAAACTCGATGACGCAGCAAGAGCAGGGTGGTTGTATTATGTTGCAGGTAAAACACAAGACGAAATAGCTAAAAAGCTTAATACCTCACGCCAATCGGCACAAAGAATGGTAGCGCTATCTGTTAGCCAAGGATTAATAAAAGTAAGACTCGATCATCCTATTGCTAAATGTATGGATTTGGCTGAACAAATTAAAACACGTTTTGGTTTGCTCTCTTGTGATGTAGTCCCTAGTGATCCGTCAGAACCTTCATCTACATTAGGTTTGGCACAAGCTGGTGCGGCTGAAATAGAACGCCATTTAAAATCACCACAACCAAAAGTTATTGCAATGGGAACTGGGCGAGTTTTACGCGCATGCGTAGATGAGCTCCGAACACAAGATTGCCAACAACATAAAATAGTTGCCATGTTAGGCAATATGGCATTAGACGGATCGGCATCGCCATACGATGTAGTAGTAAGAATGGCTGAGCATATAAATGCTAAACATTACCCAATGCCGTTACCTGTTTTGCCACGCACCATTGAGGAAAAGCTGCAACTGCATTCACAGCAGAATGTTGCTAGTAATTTAAAATTAGCCACGAATGCAGATGTTACATTTGTAGGCGTTGGTAATTTAGGATTAAATTCGCCACTTCATAAAGACGGTTTTGTAAGCCTTGACGAACTCCAAGAGTTACAACAGCAAGGTGCTGTAGGAGAAATGATCAGCTGGGTGTTTGATAAAAATGGTAAGTTATTAGATTGTAATGTTAATCAACGAGTAGCAAGTACGCCATTAAAAGTTAATTCAGATAAACAAATTTTTGCCATAGCTGCCGGAGAAGAAAAAGTATTAGCCATTTTAGGTGCGCTAAGATCTAAAATGATTAGTGGGCTTATTACTAACGAATACACGGCCGAGCGTTTACTAAGTATTGAGTAACTTATATTTTAAATGAAAACCTGAAATATAATATTCCATGCATTAGATTACATACATTAGAAAATATTAATTAAATTTAAATGTACCAAATTGAGAATAACTAACTTAGATAAAAACCTCTTTAATGTCCGATACCGTCTAGTATTGGACATTACAGAGCTAATAAAGAGAGTATGTGGCACTCCTTATTAATACATATATAACAACCTATAATTTATATTATGTTAAATATGGTTTGAAATAAGCTATTCAGTATAACTATGTGTGTTGTAAGCCTTCTCGTTACGAGATTACTAAGTGTATTTTACGTTTTTAAGCAAATTCAATACAGCTGCTTTCCTACTACTACGAATACATAACTTTAAATATGGATGCTTTACTTACATGAGCCCTATAAAGCAAGTTTGTTATTTAAACATGTATTTGTATAAAACAAGCCCGATGATAATTTAGCGGTTAAAGTTCTCCTTGTTTATAAAGCGCACCTATCTATAACTAACCAGTCTGCAAGTATATTGTTATGCCTTTGCTATATTTTCAATTCAAAGAACGGAATTTTGCTGCTTACTATTTATGTGGCTTCTTATACTCTTTGTATATAAACACTTATGTTGCATTTATTATCTTATCTAGCTTAATGAATCAGGCCCTTTAAAGCATTACTTTTTTTGGCTATGCATAAATTACCAATTTAACTTAGGTAATATTCAGCTACTATTTCATACCTACACGTTACTTATAAATCTCTATATGCACATCTTTGCTCTCTATATTATTTAACTTATATCTATAAATTTACTAGCAGCCTTACTGTGATTTTAACTAAGTGATAATTCAATTAAATTTGCGCCATAACTTACTACATAATTAACGCCTATAAATAAGCTTAAGTCTTTAACCTAGTTAATCGCTTTATTTTATCTTCTATTCCAATAGCTAACTAACATTTCTATTTCAATCCCATGCTGTTTTATTACTCTTTATGAGTAACAATCCGGCCATAATATTTGAATTGATATACCATATGCTTATACTTTGGCTATCAGTTGTAATAGTTTTTTATAAATAAACCTCAAAAAGATCTGGTTTATCACTGTTACACACATGGGTTTTACCTGTATTTACATAGCTAGTTTTACAAAATAACGCTATTAACAGTAATAAATCAGCTAGTTTAGTTCATTTTATAAGCAGGTGCTTTAAATAGCCTATTATGTAGGGTTTTAATTTTCAGTTTTAGTTATATTTGGTTTAATTATTAGCCATTTAAATTATGTTAAATTGTGGTGTGATTATGTTTATCACAGTAATGCGCTTGGTTATTTAACTAAAACTCCCTGCTGATAGTGGTTTTAACTATGAACTTCTAAGTTGTTGAAAGACAGCTGGTATAAAACAGAGTAATGGAAACGCGCTTCCCCATAATGTTTGATTGCTATTTGTAGTATGACTTTTTAAGTATAATTTTTAAGTGTATTTTAATTAGGCTAGTTTTAAAGATTGAAGTGCCCTGCACTGTATATAGTTATTGTTGCGTAATAATGTAATTAAATATGATGGTTAATCCGATAATATTCGCAGTACACTTGCTGTTAACGATAACCTAAAGCGTTAACAACAAGTAGCCACTGGTGATTTAATTAATTTTGCCAAGCTCATCTTTCAGATGTTTTAGTTTAAGCTTTTCTGCTGTAATCTTTTTTTGATACTTACTAACTTTATCACTTTTACCTGCTTGTTTAGCATCTAGCAGATCTTCTTCATATTCAGCAATATCATTGTTAGCATCGTTTATTTTTTCTATTAAATCTTCTTTCAATATTTTTTCGCTGCAATTAGCTTTTGCTGCATGTAATGCTTTTTTCAACCCTTCAATCTTGTACTTATTACCATGTTCCTTAGCTATGGTAAGCTGGCTTTCTATCTCGCAAAACTTTTTTCACAGCCAGTCAAATCACTACACGCTAATGATGCTGCAACCGGTGTGGATGACAGCATAAATAGAATACCTGCTGTTGTTGGTATTACTTTATATTTTGAAAATATATTAATCATCAGCTTTGTCCAAACATAATAATTATTAAATTATGCGTAATTGTTACAAACAAAAAAGCGCCAAATATAAATTTAGCGCTTTTAGAGTATGGCATTAACAGCTTAAATTAATGCAGTGCCGCAGTAAACGGAATGCTTTCACAAATTTTAGCTTCCGCTATTAGTAGCTCTTCTAGGCGTATGTCTACTTCTTCTTTATCAAAATACTCATACGCTAATTCTACAAATAAGTTTTTATGTTTTTCTTCTGATTCGGCAATCGCAATGTAAAACTCTTTTTCTTTGCCCTCTGGTAACGCTTGCGCCACTAGTGAAAAACGTTCGTGCCCTCTTGCCTCAATAACCCCACCGACTAATAATCGATCCATTAAAAAACCGTCGCGGCCGTGTCTAAATAAAGCACGTATTTGTTTTATATAAGGGTCTTTTTTGTCGTCACCTAAATTTACATCACGTGAAATTAAAATTTTCAGCACTTCTTTAAAATGAATCATTTCTTCAAGTGCTAAGTCTGCCATAGCTGTAACCAGTTTACGTTTATCGGGGTAATGCGACAGCATAGACATGGCCATACCCGATGCTTTTTTTTCGGCTGCGGCGTGGTCTTGTAAAAAAGTATCGAAGTCATCAAGTACAACTTCGGTCCATTCAAATGGAGTGTGGTATTTTAATTCAAACATGCTCTGTACTACTTATAACAAGGTGTAAAATAATGCGCAGATTTTAGCGTATATTAGGTAAAAAATCATGCTCCTAAGCCTGTAAAGTTAAATCTTGTAGCGTAACAGTTTATCTATGCGCCCTTTTGCTGTTGATTCAACTTTTAGCGGATGTTTTATATCGTTCCAGGCAGTAACTTTGCCGCCCATATTCATTTTTTCAAAATCTGTTTTATTACTTTTAATCGCTAAAAAATCACAGAGCATTTTGTAGCTTTGCGGTTTTGCTATATTTATTGATAAAAAGCGTTGCTCTTGGTGTTTAAAATAATTTTTAGCGTCATTGATATGCGTGTTATAACAATGCGTTAAGTAACTATCATCGTTTATATTATCAATTGTTAAATTACTAAATATATTTAAATAACAATGCTTTAGATGAATATTAAAGCCCCCATCAGTGCGTGTTAAATTAGTATGCATACGTAATAATAATTGCTTTATTGATGGTAGCCATACGTTAAGCTCACGCTCTAAATAAATAAATTTTGCATCCGGATAATACTTATCGAGGGCTTTATAATCATTAAAAATTGGCGTATCGGCAATTGCATGGGCGTTATCAAAACAATTGTTTGTGTAAGCAGTATGCGCTGTTGGTATACCAAACTCTAAAAAAGCATGGCAAACACTTGTAGTGCCTGTACGCGGTAAACCAATAATAAATATTTTGTTATTCATAATTAAATTTAACTAAAGCGGGTTAATAAAATAACTAAAGCACTTATAAGCATAGTTAAAAATGTAGCTATAACACCAATTTGGCGGTACTTTAGGTTTTTTTCTACTATGCCAAAATTATGAAAAACGCGGCCTATAAGTAGCATTGCACCAAGTGCATGGCAATAATGACTCGCTAACCCCTGATATTCTGCTAAAAAAAGCAAAATAATAGCAAACGGTACATATTCCATAAAATTACCATGGGCACGAATTGCCCGTTGCAACTGTGGATTTTCGCCTTCACCAAGTGATATTTGCGCTGCCCTGCGCACGTTTATTACGTTAAAACTTAAGTAAATATAGTAAAATGCAAGTAATGCAGCGTATGTTGAAATGATCACAGTATTATCCTAATATTTTTGGCAATAATAACACACAAGTTAACCTTCATTATCAGAAGTTTAGTTTACAACTATGCTAAAGTATTAATAATACTCTTATACAATAAAGCATAAGGATTTTATGTTTGTACCTCGCAAAGTAGCCGACAGTTATCGAGAAATGATAAATAGTATTGGCTTTTACCCTTCTTTACTTTCAATTGCATTTTTAACCTTTGCGGTTATTACGATGTCGGTTGAATATATGCCCATTATTGAAAAGCTAAAGTCGTTTATATCTGTAGTATTAGTAGATAGCGCCGAAAATGCGCGAACTGTTTTAAGTACCTTAGCCGGCAGTATTATTTCGTTAACTGTGTTTAGTTTTTCAATGGTAATGGTGGTATTAAACTCAGCCAGTGCCAGTTTATCGCCGCGTGTAGTACCTGGATTAATAACCCGGAAATCTCACCAACTGGTATTAGGTTTTTATTTAGGCAGTATTATTTACTCAGTAATTATGCTCATAAATATTAATAAACTCGAGAATGGCGCCATGGCTATACCGGCACTTGGGGTATTATTTGCGCTTATTTTTGGTTTGATTTCGTTAGGGCTATTCGTATTTTTTATTCACTCTATATCTCGCGCTATTCAAGTAGATAATGTTTTAAATGGTTTATTTAGCCAAACAAAAAGTGAAATTAAAACCATTATTAAAAGTCAGCAAGAAGCGCCGCTTAAAAATCTTCCCGACTTTACTGATTGGCATTCTATAAATAGTCAAACTGAAGGCTACTACAAAGGAGTGCACACCGATAAGCTTTGCGCCTTATTATCTGCAGAAGAAATTGAGCTTTATATCACTGTTAAACAAGGTTATTTTACAGTTAAAGGTTATCCATTTTTAAAGTGTAATAAAGATATTTCAAGTAATGATGAGTTAATTGCTAAAATTTTAAGCTGTTTTATTTTTTATATAGAAGAGTATATTAGCGACCATTACCGTTATGGTTTAACGCAAATATCAGAAATAGCCGTTAAAGCGATGAGCCCAGGCATAAACGATCCGGGTACAGCAGTTAAAGCCATTGATATGTTAAGTATTTTATTAATTAAACGACTTTCAATAAGTGATATTAATTACAGCTTTAAACACAGCAAAGATACGCCATTATTATATATACACGAAACCCGCTTTGATGAATTACTGCATGATAATTTTACCCCGCTACGTAATTACGCTAAAGGCGATGCGTACGTAATGACTAATGTGTTAGAAGCATTTAAAAATATTTTATTTGTTGCTCACGAAAATTCAGCGGCGAGGGAAAGTTTATTTAATTATTTAAATGCTATTGTTGATGACATTAACGAGCACGTAACGAATGAGTACGACAGGCAGGAAATTAATAATATGCTTAAATCAATTGCCCGTATTAGTAAGCAACAAGGTGATACATTACTGGCACGTTTTAAGCGCCAGTAATGTATAAACTTAATCTATATAATAAACTGCATAACTAGATGCAGTTATAATGATTTCACCTGCATGATAGGCATCGGGTACATAATTACTCGGTGTACTATCTGAGAGCATCACTTTTTCGGCGCGCATATAAGGGGCTGATTGCACATTTAATGGCTGCATAGATGCGCTATATAAGCCTTTTAACTCTACGCCAAACTCACTGCTAAACTCTTTAGCTGCATCGCGAGTATCTTTTATAGCCAGTTTTTGCGCTTTTTTGTAGAGTTCATCGTAATTGCTTGCTAAAAAACGCGTATGGTTAATTTCGTTAATACCATTGTTTACTAAGTTTTGTAGTAACTCGGGATATTTATTAATGGCATTAAGCTTAACCGTTAAAGATCTGCTAACCCTAAAACCTTTAAATTGCTGCTCACCGCTTTCACGATTATATTGGCTTTCTCGGTTTATTGATATTTGCCCGGCATTAATATCTGCATCACTTACACCTAATGCTGTTACTAATTTTATTGCCTTAGCCATGGTTATATCGGTTTTATTTTTTGCAGCAATTAAATCTTTATCTATTTCGGTAATGCCAACATTTAATAATACATGATCTGGCATGGTGGTAATTGTTGCCTCACCTTTAACATAAATATGCGGTGTATCGGGTGTGGCCGCAGCAAATGCATTAAAGCTCAGTGCTGCACCTAAAAATAAAGTAAACGTTTTCATAAGTGAATCCTTTTATATTAACCGTAACAACTGGTTATATTACTAACTTTATTAAATTCGCAATCCTTTATTGGTCACTAATTTAATACAAAAAGTATTTACAGCTTGCTATATATTAAGCTTATTAAACACTTTAAGTGGTTAATTACAGATGAACAAGTACAAAAAACAGGCCGTAGCCTGTTTTTTAATTATTACTAAATACTAAGTTGCAGCTTTAAATGCTACTGCGCTTATAGTTACGGTACTTAGGTAACCAGTAGTTTTTATCGATAGCAGCCCATAGTGCGTCGTCAGAAATATCAAGAGCAACGCCCTCTTCAATCGCTTTTTTGCCTACAGCAAATGCAATACGTTTACTTAGGGTTTCAATTTCTGTAAGTGCCGGCAATAAACTCCCTTTACCTGTGTTTGCACGCGGCGATGATTCAGCCAGCATTTCGCTAGAAACACTTAACATAGCATCTGTAATACGCGTTGCTTTTGCAGCTATAACCCCTAAGCCAATTCCCGGGAAAATATAACTGTTGTTACACTGCGGAATTGGGAAAAGCTCACCATTATATTCAACTGGGGCAAATGGGCTACCTGAAGCAACAAGTGCTTTACCTTCGGTCCAGTTAATAATATCTATTGGGTGTGCTTCTACCTGTTTTGACGGGTTACTTAATGGGAAAATAATAGGTTGTGCACAACCTGAATACATAGCGCGTATTACTTGTTCGGTAAATAAACCAGGTTGGCCCGAAACACCAATTAAAATATCGGGTTTAGAGCAATGCATTACATCAAGTAATGACGCAAATTCGCCGCTGTACGTCCATTCACTCAAACGAGCTTGTGGTTGTGCTAAAACTTGCTGAAAGTCGCGTAGACCTTCCATACCTTCCGATAACAAGCCAAAGCGGTCAACCATAAATACCTGGCTGCGTGCTTGCGCTTCGCTAATACCTTCAAAAACCATTTGGCTTACAATTTGCTCAGCAATACCACAACCCGCAGAGCCAGCACCAACAAATACTACTTTTTGATCTGCTAGGCGTTCGTTTTTAACTCTACACGCAGCAAGCAATGAGCCAACAGTTACTGCAGCTGTGCCTTGAATGTCGTCATTAAAACTACAAATTTCATTGCGGTAACGTTTCAGCAGTGGCATCGCATTTGGCTGAGCAAAGTCTTCAAACTGTAGTAATACATTTGGCCAGCGACGCTTGATTGCTTTAATAAATAAGTCTAAAAACTCATCGTACTCATCTTGAGTAATACGCTTATGACGCGCACCCATATACATAGGATCGTTTAATAGCTTCTCGTTATTTGTACCCACATCTAGCATTACCGGTAATGTATACGCAGGGCTAATGCCACCACATGCGGTATACAAAGATAGCTTACCAATAGGAATACCCATGCCACCAATACCTTGGTCACCTAAGCCTAAAATGCGTTCACCATCGGTTACCACAATTACTTTTACTTTACCTTTGGTGGCATTGCGTAAAATGTCGTCTATTTGAAAACGATTTTCATATGAAATAAATAATCCACGTGCGCTGCGATATATATCTGAGAATTTTTCACAGGCATCACCCACTGTTGGGGTATAAATTATTGGCATCATTTCTTCAATATGATCACGCACTAAATGATAATAAAGTGTTTCGTTATTATCTTGAATTGCACGTAAATAAATATGCTTATTAAGATTGTCGGTAAAACTAGAATACTGCTGGTAACAACGCTCTACCTGCTCTTCGATTGTTTCATAACGAGGAGGCAGTAAACCCGCAATATTAAAGTTTTCGCGTTCTTTTTGGCTAAATGCACTGCCTTTATTGAGTAATGGCGTTTCAAGAAGGCCGGGGCCAGAATGATGAATATAAAGATAATTTGGATCGGTATTTGTAGTCATATTTCCAAGCTTTACTTAGTCTTAAGTTATGATCTGCCATTATCGGTGTTAAAGGCTAAATTGCAATGCTATTTAACCTTGTCAGACCATTGAGAATATATAAATGCGCTAATTTTAAACACTAGCTTAGCGCATTTGTATTATACATAATTTAGAATTTTAAAGTGGCGCTTTTATCAGTTAAATCAGACAAAGCCACCCCTTCACGGCGAGGATCGGCGCCGCCTATTAATGTATTGTTTTTTACTTCAACTGCATGTAAACCAGAATTTAAATCTAAAATTCTAACATTATGACCACGCTTGCTAAGTGCTTGCGCTAATGCTTCAAGCGCAGTGCCTTTTTCAAGGCTAGTGTAGTCGTTACGATTAGTAGTACGTGGTAGATTAATTGCTTCTTGAACAGATAAATCCCAATCAAGCACGCCAATTACCACTTGCGCAACGTAACTAATAATACGGCTTCCGCCAGGAGATCCGACAACCAAACGTAAACTTCCATCTTTATTAAATACCATTACTGGCGACATAGAGCTGCGCGGGCGCTTGCCAGCTTCAACTCGGTTTGCTACAAGCTGGCCGTTTTTACGCGGCGATAATGAAAAGTCAGTCAGCTGATTATTTAAAATAAAACCATTTACCATTACCGTTGAGCCAAAAGCCATTTCTATTGAACTGGTCATAGACACTGCATTACCTTGGCTATCTACAATCGACACATGGCTGGTTGATGGCAATTCGAACGAGTCATCTTTGGCATAACTTAAGTAATCAACTGGGTTACCAGCAACGGCTGTTATATCTTGCTCGGTAATTAGTTTTGCACGTGTGGCTATATAGTCTTTATTTAATAATTCCTTGGTAGGTACTTGGGTAAAATCGGGATCGCCCATGTAAACATCCCTATCGGCAAACGCAATTCTTGATGCTTGGCTAAAGTAATGCAGTGCTTGCTCACCATTTGCTGGCAGTGCGCCCATGTTTTTATGCTCTAATAAGCCAAGCATTTGCAGCACAGCTACCCCGCCGCTACTGGGTGGTGCCATAGAACATACATTATAAACACGGTACTCAATACATACCGCCTCGCGCTCTTTGCTAGTGTAATTAGCCAGATCTTGCTCATTTAATTTGCCAGGCGCTATTTTAGAGTGCTGTACCGCATTAACCATTTGTTTGGCATTAGCGCCCTTATAAAATGCATCAATACCATTACTAGCAATCTCTTTGTATAAATTAGCTAATGGCTGGTTTTTTTTGATGCTACCTATCGCAATTAATTTACCGTTTGGGAAAAAGTAGTCGTTAATTACTGGCATGCTCATTACGCCAGGGTTTAATTGGCGCTGCAGTAAACCGTGTAATCGCGGCGAAACCTCAAAGCCTTGCTCTGCAAGCTCAATGGCTGGTTTAAATAAATCAGCCCAAGGTAGTTTACCGTATTGTTTATGTGCGTTAGCAAAGGCATGTAAAACCCCTGGCACACCTACTGAGCGTCCACCTACTATGGCTTCAATCCACTTCACGGCTTTGCCATGCTTATCTAAAAACAATGTTTCGTCGGCGTTTTCTGGTGCAGTTTCACGGCCATCAAAACTGGTTAATTTGTTGTTTACTTTGTTGTAGTACAGCATAAAGGTGCCGCCACCAATACCTGACGATTGTGGTTCTACTAAAGTCAGTACCAGTTGCGTTGCTATTGCAGCATCAACAGCGCTGCCGCCTTGCGCTAATATTTGCTGCCCAGCACGAGATGCATACGGGTTAGCTGCAACCACCATATATTTATTGCCGCTCACGGCTTGTTTATGTACTAGGCCGGTTGCGGCTTCTGGCTCGCGCGTTTCAATTTGAGTAAGGGGTTGTGCAAATAAAGGAAAAGACGTTGCACATAATGTAATAGCAAGTAATGCGTGATGTTTAAAGTTCATAAAGAGTAAATAACCTAAATTATCAGGAGTTAATTGGCATCTTAAAGTTAAACAGGCACAATATGCAAAAATTAATACTAAAAATTACAATTAAATGCTTAATTTACCAGTGCAACCTCGTTATTTACTCCCTCCTTTATTTTTAATGCTGCTAAGCGTTACTTTTGCTACTTTTGATTTAAATGACTTACTCGAATTTAATCGCGATTTAGTTACTCAGGGCGAATTGTGGCGAGTTTTTAGCAGCCAATTTGTTCATGCTAACTGGGCACATTTGGCGCTAAACTGCGGCGGTATTATTTTAATTTGGTTACTACATGGCGAATATACGTCGCCTAAACGCTACGCTATTAATATTAGCTTATTGGCTCTGTGGTGCGGCTTAGGTGTTTACTGGTTTTGCCCCAGTATTTATATTTACACTGGGCTAAGCGCACTGTTACATGGCGTTATTATTTGGGGCGCAGTTAAAGATACAACACTTGAGCTTAAGTCGGGCTATTTATTGTTTATTGGGGTGTGGCTTAAAATAATATTTGAGCAGCTAAATGGCCCTAATGCTGATATTGGTAAGCTTATAAACTCAACCGTTGCAATTGACGCGCACTTAATTGGTGCTATTGGTGGTACTTTATTAGCTGCACCTTTATTAGTTAACTACATTAAAAACAAAAACTAAATATAAAAAACGCCACTTAAAAGTGGCGTTTTAGGTGTAACTTGTTATTAATCGTTACAGGGTTTCTTTAAACAGTTTATAAATACGGCGATATTCATCTAACCAGCTCGATGGCTGCACAAAACCGTGCGGCTCTACCGGAAAAATAGCCGTTTCAAAGTTTTCTTTTTCAAGCTCAATTAAACGCTGTACTAATCTAACCGTATCTTGAAAAAACACGTTGTCGTCAACCATAGGCGCATTAATTAATAAGCGTTTGTTTAAACCCTCAGCATAGTAAATAGGCGAACTGCGCTCATATGCAATTGGATCAACATCCGGATGGTTTAATATATTTGCCGTGTACGGCGCATTATAATGAGCCCAATCGGTAACGGGGCGAAGTGCAGCGCCCGCTTGAAACAATTCTGGCGCGGTAAATAACGCCATAAAGGTCATAAAGCCGCCATAAGAGCCGCCATACGTACCTACAGCTTGCGTATTTACGTTGGCATTTTCTGCCATCCATTTAACCCCATCAGCTAAATCTTGGGTTTCGGGTGTACCCATTTGACGATAAATTGCCGTACGCCAATCACGTCCATAACCTTTAGATGCGCGGTAATCCATATCCATTACTACATAACCTTCGTCAGCTAATAACGAATGAAACATAAACTCACGAAAATACCCAGACCAGCCCAAGTGCGAGTTTTGTAAGTAACCTGCACCGTGGTTAAAAATAACCGCTTTACGCTTTTTACCCACTTCGCCCTCTACATAATCAGCCGGATAGTACACTTTTGCGTAAATAGGTTGATCAGTATGGCTAGATGGCACTGCAATTATTTTAGGGGCCGTTAGCTTTTTAGCTAAAAACTCATCCGAAACCGTATGTGTTAACCGGGTAACCTGTGTGTTTGCTTTTGCATCAGCCACATACAACTCAGTTGGTAACATAATTGTTGAGTGCTTTAACAGCAGCTTGGTTTGATCAGGGCTAAGTGTATAGTCGGTCATACCGTTAAGGTCGGTTACTTGCTCGTTTTTACCGGTTAGTGGATTTACACGATAAATTTCGTATAGGCCTGGGTGTTCAACGTTAGCTTTATAATAAATAGCACTGTTATCGTCGGTAAGCGTAAGGTTAGATACTTCAAACTTACCTGTTGTTAGCGCTGTTGCTTTACCATTTAACGGCTTTTTATAAAGCTGACTGTAACCCGACTGCTCTGATAAATAATATAAGGTGTTAGAGTTGTGTAGCCAGCCAAAATCGTTAAAAGCATAGGCTATCCAAGCGTCGTCATGTAAACGATGTTGCGACACTAACTTATTATTTTTAAAATCGACGGTTGCTAACCAGCGATCTTTGTTATCCCACGCTTCTAGCATTATTGCTACGTTTGAGCCGTCGTCGTTCCAAATTATAGGGCTTTGATCCCAGCCCCAATCGCTAATTAAATTTATACCACGCGGCGCTTTTTTAGACTTATACGTTTTACCATCACGGGCATAGTTTTCTTTTTTAACCGCTGCTAATACGTCTTCATCAAAGCCCGGTAGGGTATCAAAGCTTAAGGTATTTTGACTTTTATCGTTTAAATTAATGTATACCAGCTCTGAGGTTTGCGACTTTTCGTCAGCTACTCGGCGGCGCGCTTTTTTAGGTTCAATGCGGGCATCATCGGTAATATAATTTGGCATTATATCGCTATCATCGCGCCAATCTCTTTGCTCTTGCACTACCACTAATAAAGCATCACCATTTGGCGATAACTGCACGTCTTTTACACTATTACCTTTGCCTAAATAAAACTCAGTATTAGCAATTGAGCTATTTTGCTGCTTAAGCTGTGCTTTGCGTGCTTGTTTATCTTTATTGTTTTTATGCGTTAGCGCTATGTAATCAATAAGTTTGTGCTGCTCTTTAGCAATATAACTGCTTGGCTCTGTAATGCCCTGGGGCTTATCTGCCAGTTTTAAATTAGCAATTTCAGTGGTTAAGCCTGAGCTTAAGTCAACTTTAAAAAATGTATTACCTTGACGATAAGCTAAGCTGCCATCATTTAAAAATTGTGGTTTAGATTCAGTGCTAGAGGTATGCGTTACTTGTTGAATTGCACCTGTTGTAACGCTTTTTACAAATATATTACCCTCAAATACATAGGCTTGCAGGGCTTTATTTTTTGAATAAACAGCTTTATTTGCACCTACAGTGTGCAGTTTATTAAGTGCTATTTGCTCTGCGCTTTGGCTTGTAATTGATTGGCTAAATAAGTTACGTAACTCATTACCTTGCTCTTTACGTGCATAAATAATGGTAGCAGAATCACTGCCCCAAAATGCGCGCTCTGGTTGACGTCCAAGCCAATCGGGATGGGCCATAGCTTGCTCTAACGTTATTTTAGTAGAGCCCATATCGGCGGGGGTATTAACAACGGCAGCAACAGGAGACGTTGTTACATTATTTTGCGTAGCTGTTGAAGATGATGCAGTTGCTTGACACCCTGCTAAAAAAACACTTGAGGCAACAGCCAGTGCTATTAATGTTTTGGACGATGAGATATTAAAAATCATAGTGCTTCTTAACGGTAATTATAATTAAGCCGTATTTAAGCAGAAGCACTTTGGTGATTGCAATTTTTTAAGACAAACGCCGGTGTAACTGAGTTAGGTTGCTTATTCTAAGCGTAAATCTAGCCAAACTAGTCGATGATCACTCGACGCATTTCTGTCTTTAATTAAGCGGTATAGCTGGCTATTTTTAGTTGGCCAAAATACCCCACCATCAATAATTTTTAACCCATAATGCGATGGCAAAACATAGTCAACCCGTGCTTGCCAACTTGCACTGTAATTTTTAGCATGGCTGTGCTGTGGATATTGCTCTTTTGCGCCAGCACTTTGCGGTATAAAACTGGCGTTTACAAGCGGATGCTTAAGTAGCTGATCTGTAGTTATAGTTCGCTGTTTATCACCCTCAGGGGCGGCATTTAAGTCACCTAAAATAACAAACCGAGACTGAGCATTTAAACCGCCTTTTTTACCTTTATCGTCATAAATATAATCGGCATTATTAATGTAGTCTGCAACTAACCTTACTTCATCATGGTTACGCTTACCGTTTCTGTCCTCTAAGCCATCAAAAACCGGCGGGGTTGGGTGCGATGCAAGTATGTGTACCGTTTTATTATTAACTGATATGGGTAAATCCCAAAAAGATTTTGAGCTCAAACGAATGTTTTGCCATTCTTGCTCGTTATACCAGTTTTTGCCTGTGGTTGGATCGATAGGCATTTGCGCATTAGGCATATCTTTATATTTAAAAGTTTGCAGCGTTCGTACTTTATCTAAATCGATTGGATAACGAGATAAAACGGCCATACCGTAATGGCCTTCAAAAAAACCAAAACCGTGAGCGTCGCCCATTATTCCTATTTTTTTACCGTCGTTATCTAAATCAAACTCAGTGGCTAAACCGGTATTAACCGGCGCAATATAAAAATAAGGATAGTCTATTGCCGCTTGATTATTTTGACTCACGTTTAAATAATGGCTTTTAAAGTACGCTATACCCTGCTCTTTTGGCACATAGTCAAACTCGTTTAATAGTATTATATCGGGGCGAACACGTTGAATTATTTCGGCAATATTTTTAATTTGTGAATGCTCTGCTTTAAGCGCGCTAACCAAAGAATCGCTTTTTACAGGGGTTTTTCTTGGTGTATAGTTAGTTGCATCCATACTTACATTAAAGGTGGCAACACGCAGTTGCGCCGCTGCAACGTAGTTGCTTAGCAGTAAACAAAACAACGTACTACCCAAAGTAATACTACTTAAATTACCTTTCATTATATCAACCCATCTAAAATTAATAATAAAATAACACTACTTACCACTATCCATAATAAAATTGCCATTATAAAGGGCTTAAGTCCGGCTTGTTTTAGTACTGCTAATGATAGGCCACTACCAATTAAAAATAATGTAACTATAAGCAATTGTTTAGCAACTATATTAATAACGCTCCATACAGGTGAAAACTGTGGCAAATAAGTATTAATAAGTGCGGCGAGTACAAAGCCAACAATAAATAGTGGAATACTGGCTTTTTCATCTGAGCGTAAAAACACCCCAGCAAGCGCAGTATAAGGAATGATCCACATAGCGCGGGTTAATTTTACTGTGGTGGCAATGCTTAGTGCCACAGCGCCATAAGTAGCGGATGCACCTACAACACTGCTGGTATCGTGAATAGCTAAAGCAGCCCACATGCCAAATTGCTGCTCGGTTAAATTAAAATAATGGCCAATGGCCGGAAACAACAGTAAGCCCACGCCATTGAGCATAAATACTACGCCAAGTGCCACAGCCACTTCATGATCTTTTGCTTTAATTACCGGTGCCATAGCTGCAATAGCACTGCCACCACAAATAGCAGTGCCAAATGAAATTAATACGCCGGTATTGCGGTTAAGTTTAAATACTTGGGTAAGTATTTCACCTAAGCCAATTATTGCGGTAATACTCACAATAGTGAGCACTAAAGAGCTGCTACCCACTTCAATTACCTGATTAAAGTCAACGGCAAAACCAAGCCCGACCACCGCTGCTTTTAACATCCACTTACTGGCTTTTTGCGAAAGCTCGGCAAACGGATTACCTAATGTCATAGCAAAAGCAGCGCCTATTACCAGTGCACTACCAGCGCCAATAAAAGGAGTGATACATAATGCTAAAAGAATTAAAAACAATGGCTTTTTGAGTGTTAATGGCATGCTGTATTACGCTCGAATTATTTTATCAGTTAACTTGTGTACTAAAGGTGCAACTAGAATAACTGTAGGAAATGCGATAGAAAATGCAAATATCCATGCTTTGAGCCATATAGTTATAATATTATCGACCATTCCCACGTTAAATAATGAGATCACAAAAGACATAAAGCCCGACATTAATAGTGCCATTAAAAATGCAAACACAACATTGCGGTATTTAGGGTTAAACATAGGTGTAGCCTTTGGCGTTAAGCAATAAATTGAGATGTCCCAATTTATTGCTTATTTTTAGTTGAGTATCAAAGATGTACTCGTGGCTAAAATACCTGGGTAGGCTTGTTCTGGTAAACACTCGCTAAGTTCAGCTAAGCGTTCACCTAGTTGATGTAGACTTTGAGCTGAGACATTAATATGACCCATTTTACGCCCTGGTTTTACTGTTTTACCGTACCAATGACTAGTTACATCAGTCACTTCTAAAACTGCAGTAGGAATACTGGCTTGGCCAAGCACATTTATCATCGCAGTGGCGTGTTTAAGCTCAGTATTACCCAGAGGCAGCCCTGCAACCGCACGCATATGGTTTTCAAACTGCGAGCAATGGCAACCTTGCTGTGTCCAGTGGCCTGAGTTGTGTACACGCGGGGCAATTTCGTTTACCAGTAAAGTGCCTTTAACGTCAAAAAACTCAATTGCCAATACACCCACATAATTAAGCTCATTCGCTAATTTAGTAAAGGCATCAATAGCTTGCTGCTCTACATGGCTATTATTTAAACCTGCTACCGATAAGGTTAATACACCATTGGTGTGCTGGTTTTCGGTTAACGGATAAATTGCAACATTACCGTTTTTATCGCGTGCACCAATAATAGATACTTCACGATCGAACGGAATCATTTTTTCAGCAATAATAGTATGAGGTGCATGTGCTGTGCCTGAGGTAATAAAATCAGACATTTGAGCCCAAATTTCATCAATTTGATCGTCAGACTTTAATCGCCATTGGCCTTTACCATCGTAGCCTGCTTGACAGGTTTTAATAACTAAAGGTTTACCTAGGTTTTTAACCGCAAGCTCAAGGTGCGCTTTTTCAGTAATAAGTTGATACGGTGCGCACGCTACAGCTGTTTTATCTAGTAGTGCTTTTTCGATTTGGCGATCGCCACCGGTTTTAATGGCCGCTTTACCCGGATAAAACTTATTGCTATTACAACAAAGTGTTAATACATCGTCAGGTATATGCTCAAACTCAGCAGTAATTGCATCTGCGTTTGCTATGGCTTGCTCTAATGTGGTTGAGTAAACTTCGCCTGTGAGTGGGTGCACAATTTTTTGGCTGCCTACATCGTACGCAACCACGTTTAAATTAAGTGGCGCGCCAGCAAGGCTCATCATGCGTGCTAATTGCCCTGCACCTAAAATTAAAATAGTCATTATTACTCTGCAGGATTAGGGTTAGCTAAAATAGTGTCGGTTTGTTCTTTACGAAACGCTTCAATTTTTGCGAATATTTCAGGGTTTTGACACCCTAAAATTTGCGCTGCAAGTAAACCTGCATTAGCAGCGCCAGGCTCACCAATAGCTAATGTCCCTACCGCAACACCTTTAGGCATTTGGCAAATAGAAAGTAGCGAATCAATACCATTAAGCGCTTTTGATTTAACTGGCACACCAAGTACTGGTAATGAGGTAAATGCAGCTGCCATACCCGGCAAATGGGCCGCGCCGCCTGCGCCTGCAATTATAACTTTAATACCACGGTCACTTGCTGAGCTTGCGTAATCAGCAAGGAGTTGAGGAGTTCGGTGGGCAGAAACTACTTTTGTTTCGTACTCAATGCCAAATTTTTCTAGCATGAGCGCCGCATGTTCCATGGTTGGCCAATCTGATTTAGAACCCATAATAATGCCAACTTTCATAAATACTCCTCAGTAATATACTATTTTAACTAGCGGACTTATGTCCGCTTTTATGGCGGGTATTATACCCAAAAGTCATTAAATTGCGACTAACAAAAACAAAAAAAGCCATGTTAAACATAGCTTTTTAAAGTTAGCAGTAAAGCGCTATTTACGCCTCTTTACTTGCTAGGTACTCAGCGTAGGTACCTCTAAAGTCAATAACCTTACCGTCTTTAACTTCCCAGATACGCGTAGCAACCGATGATACAAATTGGCGATCGTGAGACACAAACAATAAAGTACCTTCGTAGGCTTCAAGTGCTAAGTTAAGTGCTTCAATAGATTCCATATCCATGTGGTTGGTTGGCTCATCCATTAGTAATATATTTGGTTTATGCATCATAATTTTACCAAATAACATACGGCCTTGCTCACCACCCGATATTACTTTAACCGACTTTTTAATATCGTTTTGAGAGAACAACATACGGCCTAAAAAGCTGCGCACCACTTGCTCGTCGTCGCCTTCTTGCTGCCATTGCTCCATCCACTCAAATAAGTTCATATCGGTGGCAAATTCATCTGCATGATCTTGCGCGTAATAACCAATATTGGCATTTTCAGACCACTTAAACTCACCCGACTTAGGCGCTAAACGCCCAGCAAAGGTATTTAACAGTGTTGTTTTACCTACACCGTTTTCGCCAATAATAGCAATGCGTTCACCTACTTCTACTAAACCTTCAAGGCCAGAGAACAAAGTGTTGTCGCCAAAACCTTGACTAAGGTTAGTCATTTCTAGCGCATTACGGAATAATTGTTTTTCTTGATCGAAACGAATAAATGGCGTTTGACGTGATGACGCTTTAACTTCATCTAACTGAATTTTGTCGATACGTTTAGCACGCGACGTTGCTTGCTTAGCTTTTGACGCATTAGCAGAAAAACGCGATACAAATTGTTGAAGTTCAGCAATTTGGTTTTTCTTTTTGGCGTTTTCGCTTAACAGACGCTCACGTGCTTGCGTTGCAGCAAACATGTATTCGTCGTAGTTACCTGAATAAATACGCAGCTCACCGTAATCAATATCGGCCATGTGGGTACAAACCGAGTTTAAAAAGTGGCGGTCATGCGAAATTATTATCATGGTGCAATCGCGTTGGTTCAATACATCTTCTAACCACTTGATTGTATAAATATCCAAGTTATTAGTAGGTTCATCGAGTAGCATTATTTCAGGATCTGAAAACAGTACCTGTGCTAAAAGTACACGCAATTTAAAACCTGGCGCAATTTCTGACATAGGGCCATAGTGTTGCTCAGTAGCAATACCTACACCTAATAACAACTCACCCGCTTTAGATTCTGCAGAATAACCGTCCATTTCGGCAAATTCAGTTTCCAAATCGGCTACTTTCATGCCATCCGCTTCGCTCATTTCAGCTAAAGAGTAAATGCGGTCGCGTTCTTGTTTAATTTCCCATAACTGCTTGTGACCCATGATCACAGTATCAATTACAGAATACTCTTCGTACGCAAACTGGTCTTGGTTTAGTTTAGCAACTCGTTCATTTGGATCAGTGCTAACGTTACCCGAAGACGGCTCAAGCTCACCACTTAGAATTTTCATAAATGTTGATTTACCGCAACCATTAGCACCGATCAAACCGTAACGGTTGCCGTCGCCAAATTTTGCTGAGATGTTTTCAAATAATGGTTTAGCACCAAATTGCATGGTGATGTTAGCTGTACTAATAATAGCGCTACCCTCCAAGGGAGACATGATGTATTTTAATTGCGCGCAGTTTAAACCAAATTCATCGTTTTTTCTATGAAAGTTTAAAGGCTAAATACGCAAATAAGAGCCTGCTTTAATAACTATAATTAAGTTGTAAAATATTACTTAACGCACACTAGGTAACGCACCTTACAAAGCGATTAAATTGCCGCATAATTAAACAAATTTCAATTTTGAAAAGTTAGCACCTCCTTATATTTGTATCCAAAAACAACATCAGTCAGCAATTGATATTGCTGCTGGTGCGTATTTAATTAATAAATTTTTGCTGACTGAATTTCATTCGCCGTTGTTAACATCTGCAAAATTATTTAATACAACTGTTTAACCTGTTTGTTAGCTTGTTTGTCGCATTTAGTTTTTATTAAAAATATTTTTGTATATATTGATGATATAAAAGCCACTTAGAGCTTTTGCACTACCCTTCACTTTTTAGCCAACTTGAAAAAAATTCACCTTTATTTTTTTAATTTCTAATACCAAACAACTACCCAGCAACTCAAAGCATTAAAAAAAGCAACACCACAAAAACAAAATTAACGCTTGGTGAATATTTGCCATTTATTTTGTTTATTGCGGGTGATTATTTTTCACTTTTGAGCATATTATTGCTTTGTTAGTCTTCAACCCCACAGATATACCCCAATAAAAAAGCATCAAATTTACACAAGGCAACAAATGATAAATAACAAGTTAGCAACTCTACT
Source organism: Pseudoalteromonas sp. MIP2626 (assembly GCF_013414205.1). NCBI lineage: Bacteria > Pseudomonadati > Pseudomonadota > Gammaproteobacteria > Alteromonadales > Pseudoalteromonadaceae > Pseudoalteromonas > Pseudoalteromonas sp. MIP2626. The sequence goes on along the minus strand of NZ_JAATTW010000004.1, from coordinate 143,213 downwards.
AAGCGTAAGTATTTTAGCGGCTCCAGCTGTATCAGCAGTAGAAGTTTATAAAGACGAAAAAAATGCTGTCTCTATTGGTGGTTATATTGACGTTCGTGCGATCAATACCCAAAACCAAACTGAAATAGTAAATGGTGCCTCGCGTATTAACTTTGCTTTTAAACGCCAATTAAAAAATGATTGGGAAGCACTGGCCTTAATTGAATGGGGTGTAAACCCTGTTGGTAACAGTGATATTGTTTATAATAACCGTTTTGAATCTATTCAAGATGAGTTTTTATATAACCGCTTAGGTTATGCCGGCTTATCGCATGATAAATATGGTCAAATTACCATTGGTAAACAATGGGGTTCGTGGTTCGATGTTGTTTACGCCACCAACTACAGCTATGTGTGGGATGGTAACGCAGCAGGTGTTTACACATATAATAAAGACGATGGCGCAGTAAATGGTACCGGTCGCGGTGATAAAACGCTGCAATATCGCAATACTTACAACGACTTTGAATTTAGCGTACAAACGCAGCTAAAAAACAGTGAGTTTTACACTTGTGATGTAAGCAATATTACAGAAGCACAGTGCCAAACAAAATGGGAAGCTGGCGATGCGACAGCACAAAAAGTAGAGTTTAATTACACTTTTGGTGGCGCAGTAACTTATAACGTAACCGATATGCTTACGTTAACTGCCGGCATTAACCGCGGTGAGTTTGACTTACACTTTGGCGATGGCACAACTCGCTCAGTAGAAGATATAATTTATGGCGCTGGTATTATTTGGGGTAACATTAACGCACCAGGTTTATACGCTGCCGCTAACATTAATAAAAACGAAAACCATGATACCGACAATTTGGGGCGCTTAATTAAAGAAGCAGTTGGTATAGAAACATTTGTATCTTACCGTTTCGATAATGACTTTAGACCATTTATTGCATACAACCTTTTTGATGCTGGCGACGATTACGTAATTCAACCTAACTTTAACGCCGATCCTAACGATGTATTTAAGCGTCAATTTGCCGTTATTGGTGTTCATTACTTACTTGACGACAATACCCAGCTTTACATAGAAGCACGTAAAGATTTTGGTGACTTTGAAAGTGCTAATAAAGAACAACAAGCACTTATGGAACAATCGGAAGATGACGGCATCGCAATTGGTTTTAGGTATATACTTTAAAGCCTAACATAGTTTTATAAAGGCCTTGTTATAGAGCATAACAAGGCCTTTTTTATTGGTTTTAAGTTTATAGCATCACTCAGCCATGCTGCTTTGAATGTCTATTTGGGCGCTTAAAACTATATTTACAAATGTTGTACTTACGTCATTTTTTAAATTGAATTTGTAGTGGACTTTGCGTACTTACATTCTCCAGCGTTATAAAATGACATCCTCACTGTAAAATTTCTTGTGCACAATACAGTCCTATCACCCCACTCCTAAACATTACAATCTCGGTTACTAATGTTTGCATATGCCTAGGTTTGCTAACACTATTTGGCGAAAACCCGACTTATTTACTTTCACATTTATGGCCTTGATTAACAAGAGCAACTAGCTTATCTGGATAGACCGCATGGCTAATAAATTCATTGCTAATTGTGCTTCTTAGTAATGGCCTTGAAAACGCTATATCAATTTGCTCTGTAGCTGTCATTTCAAATAACGTTACGTGCACTTGCATATAGTAGGTTGTATAAGTGCGGACCAAAGCCACCATAAAGGTTAAACACGCCGAACTCAAATGTGCAATTTAAGTGAACCGGATAAGTCGTCAGGATCTCAGATATTGTAATTTGAAATAAATATCTGCGCTTAGCATTTACTACTGCCCTGCTACTTTATAAATTTAACACCTTTGCTAAGGTATTACTCCCTCACAGAAAGTATGATGTGTTCTTTACTGTGTTTACTTATAAACAATTACAGTAATTACGGAGGTAACGTTTAGATTTAAACCGGCTATTGTAGCACGTTAACTCTATAATAATTTATACCAAAGTGAACTGTTATCACTATTTTGTACACCACACTTTGGCGTAAATCCTAGCTTTATTAGCAAAGCGTGTGAACGTTGGTTGTGTGTACTTACCTCAGCATACAAATGTTTTAATTGTAATGCAGGCATTACTGCCATAAAACCTAAAAGCACTTCTTGCATAATTCCTTGTTGCCAAAAATCTGGGTGTAGCTCAAAACCTATAAAAGCAGTTTGCTTGTCTGTATTTATTTTGTATAAACCACACGAGCCTAACAATTGGCCATTGCTGTTATGCTCAATTGCTAAGCGCAATACACCCCCTTCGTAATAGCCGCTAATATCGTTTTGTATTAATTGCTTTACCTGTTGCTGGCTAAGCGGTGTTTGGTAATCGTTATATTGAGACACTAAAGGATGATTTAAAATGCCAAACAAAGCTGCGCCATGTTTGTGAGTTATTAAACGCAAGGTAACTCGCGGTAGTGTTATTGTTTTAAACATGCAATTACCAAAATTATAAATTTTTGAGCTACCTACTACTTAAATTCAATATTTGTAAAAATAGCTATTAAGCAATAAATAGCACTTTATATAACAGTATTATTAACTTACCATACTGCATTAACAAGCAATATATTGAGAGTAATTAGCCATGAGTGACGATTTTAAAGTAATACAGCCCACTACCACGGTTTATTGCCCTGAGCGCGGCGAAGGTTGGACCCTAACGGGGATTACTAATATTAACGAGTTCACTTCGGTGATGTTTGACGGCACGCGCTACACCCTTCCCGCTCGCGAAATTATAGAGCAGTTATTGCCAAACCAATTAGCAAGAGAGCAGCAAAATAAATAACGACTTTTTAGCTTACATAAAAAACCAAAAGGCTGCTTTGATAAAAAGCAGCCTTTTGGTTTTAAATTAAATCTGCGAGATTATAAAAGTTAAAATGCATCATCTTCACTGTATACATTAACACCAAGCTCAGCATCAGCATCTTCAAAAACTTTAAAAATAATTGGCTTACAACACACCTGGCAGTCTTCAATATACTGTTGGTCTAAATCTGCAGCATCTAGTAAAACGTCAATTGTTTCGCCGCAATAAGGGCAGCCAATCGATTTTTCGGTTAATTGATTCATTTACACACCAACCATTATAAATAAAGTTATTTTAGTTAAAATGCAGCTATTAAACAACATATCCTAAGTATTACACTGTGCTAATTTTTATAGCATTTACGCGAGTAAATATTATCGCTTATAACCAAGCTATTGGTTTATTTTAATGCGCTTAAATAAGGCAATAAACTCTAACTTGAGAGTTAGATAAACAAACTAGAACCTGTAGAATGAACAAATACATGTTTGCTATAATAATAACAATGCAGATTATTAATTGAGCATGCTCACAATAAAAATGAGCGCACTCAATTACTATTTACTTAATTTAGTAAGTAGCGAATAGTCAATAAGCATTTGCAAGCTTAAAATAGGGTACTCAGTTGTTTTTAATGCAGTTTTATAAACACTTATTTTGCACTTACAAACATTACTTAATAAAACTAGTAGAGAGCAATACACAAATATAATGGATAAAAAACAGAGAACACGTAATAAAATTTTAGCATCTGCTTGGGAGTTATTTTTATTACAAGGTTACGAGCATACCTCAACCCGAGAAATTGCAACAGCTGCTGGTGTGGCTGTGGGCACTGTATTTAGTCATTTCGAAAATAAAATAGACTTATTGATTGCCGGAATGCAGCAACAAATTACCGCTATAATTAATCAAGCTCGCGCATCCGATAAACAACACTCTCCTAGATTAAAGCTGCGTCATTATGCACATCCCCTGTATTATTTTTATTGTGAAAACAGTGAATTTAGTAAAATACTTATCAGTAATGTTATTTGGCAAGCAACCTTTTTTAGTGAGCAAGTAAGCCTGTTTAAACAGTTATTATTTCAGCAGCAAACTCAAATTGATGACGTAAAAGCAAGCGTAATGATTGACTGCTACTTTATGACTTTAATTAGCGGGTTAAACGAGCAATCTCCCAATGCCGATGCTATGTTAAGGCAACTTACCCAAAAAATAGCTTTGCTATAAACAGAGCACTATATAATTACTGGTAACTAAAACGGAGCATCGCTATGCGGTTAGCGCTATTGCTAAACTATACTCACCACAACAAAGCATGATGTGTTCTTTTGCTCATAACTTTGTCCATTAAAGCTAATAGCATTCAGTATAAATAAAATAAGCTCTGAATAAGGTGTTTAATACACTAGCCATTTCTTATTAAACTCCTATTCTGCACTTTAATAAGTACAGGTAATATTATACACCTCCAAGCAATACTGTATATAAACACAGTTACCTACAATGTTGTAACCCAGCTAAGTAAACCGGCACCATTAAAAGTTAAAACTTTATATATAACAACCTATTATAAAACTGAATTTATACATAAAGTTTATTATATAAAAACAAACACTGTACGCACACAGTCAACGCCATTTGTGCTAAATATCTCACTTCCCTACTTTTTAAATACATACCTCCACCAGCGGTATTGGCAGTTAACATTTTATAAGCTTGTGTACTAAGCACCTACCCGCTATCTTTTTGCTAATGCCTAGTTGTGAACCATCGGCAATAAGCATTTTATTAGTTTTACTGTTCTTAAAATTTGCTAACAAGCTTTGCGTTAGTCTCAAAAATAGGGTTTAGGCTTTAAAGTGGGTTTTATTAAAGTGGCCTCATTCACTAAAGCGCGTTGCGGCTTACAAATAAAAATGAAATACGTTTTACTAATAGCGGGTCTAGTAACTATACCAATATATTTATTTATACATTCATCAAACAGATGCGAGATTTTATGAAAAGAATATTAGCCTTAGCGTTAACATCATCCGTTATATTTTATGCATCGCTCGCCCATGCAAACAAAACCGAAAAAGCCGTTTTAGCCGGAGGTTGCTTTTGGTGTATGGAAAGTGATTTTGAAAAGCTAGCAGGTGTAACCGATGTAATATCGGGTTTTACGGGAGGTAAACTTAAAAACCCAACTTATAACGGCAATCATCGTGGTCATTATGAAGCTGTAGAAATTACTTACGATCCTGCAATAGTTAGCTATAAAGCTATACTCGAGCATTACTGGGTAAACATTGATCCCTTTGATGCTAAAGGCCAATTTTGCGATAAAGGGCCAAGTTACCTAAGCGCTATTTTTGTAGCTAACGAGCAAGAGCGCAAATTAGCAGAGCAATCTAAACAAGCAGTGAGCAAACAGTTCCCAAATAAAACCGTGGTTACCCCTATACTAAACACCAGTACCTTTTACCCAATTAAAGGCGATGAAAGTTACCATCAAGATTATTATAAAAACAATCCTATTCGCTACAATACCTATCGCTGGCGTTGTGGGCGCGACAACCGCCTAGAAGAAATTTGGGGCGATAAAGCAAGCCATTAAAGTACCCACAATAAAATACCTTACTCAATACTAGATTAACTAACAGGCTGCTTATATTAACCAGCCTGTTATACGTTTTTAAAATACGTGTAAGGTATTAAAACTTAAACGAGGCAGAAAATCTAACACTACGAGGCGTGCCTGGTTGCACCCAAGCGTCTGAAAATGAGCTGATATAATAAGTTTCATTAAATAAGTTATCTAGCTCCCCTGTTAGCGTTATTGAGTCTGATACGGCGTAACGCATAAATGCCCGAGCAGTTATATAACTTGGCAGTGTAAAGTCGGTACCAAAAAAGCCATTTCGATCTCCCACATAAAGTAAACCACCACCCAATTTTAGTGCTTTTCCATTCACTTCTGTCGACTTTACCAACTGTAAACTCAATTGATGCTGAGGAATATTTAACAGCGAGCTGCCTGCAGCTATATTTAGGCCAAAGTTGCTATCGTAAAATGAATTTTTGGTTGTTGCATCAACATAAGCATAAGACGCCCACAGGTTTAAGTTATTCGTTAGTTGACCATTTATATCAATTTCAAACCCTTTACTTTGCGCCTCCCCAATAGCGGCACTGGTAAATGCTGTTGGATCGTCTACTACCAACATATTTTGTTGCTCAACTTTAAATAAGGCTAAGGTGCCCACCAGCGCACCGTTATTTAAACTAACCTTAACGCCTACTTCCTTTGAAGTTGTTTGGTTTGGTTTAAAGCCGTTTCCCTGGGCGTCGGTACCCGAAAGCGGACGAAAGTTTTCACCATAAGCCGCATAAGCCGATATAAAGTCAGACACCGCATACACAGCCCCTAATTGCGGACTAATACGCGATTCTGTTTGTTTATACCCTGTATTAGTTAAACGATTATTAAGTGTTTGCTTAAAATCGTCTAAACGCGCGCCAAGACGTATATCTAGCTTATTGGTTAAACTTATTTGATCTTGTATAAATACGCCCAATGATTGCTGAATTTCAATACGAACAGTATGAGTGGTGGGTGCAGGTAGCGCATAAGCACCATACTCTGGGTTATATACATTAATATATTGATCGCCCTTTACCTGTAGTAAAAACTGATCGTTTTCAAATTTATCGGTATCAGCCCCTATAGTTAAACGATGCTCAAACCCTGCAAAATTAATATCGCCAGTAACTTCGCCGCGTAAAACCTTATAGTTTGCACTGTAATCTCGATAACGCCTAAAGCGATTAACCTCATCATTCACTACACCTGCAAAACCAGTCTCAGTAGCAAAGCCTGTTAACTTAGTATCACGGTAATTAGCAGCAATTAATACACTCCAGTCGTCATTAATATCATGCTTAAGTTCAAGCTGATGGCCAACTACTTGTGCTATAATAGGGCCATCACCCGGCTCACCTAAAAATCGGTTTGCAGGAATAACCCCAAGCTCACCTTTTATTGCTAACACTCCTCTATCAAAAGGTATTGTTTGCTTACTGTATTCAAGTTCGTAAATCAGTTCACTATTGTCGTTAATATACCAAGCTACTGATGGGCTAACGCCTTGTTTGGTTTTTTTAATGGTGTCTCTAAAGCTATTTGAATCTTCATAAAAACCGATCAGTCTAATTGCAACATCATCAGAAACCCCAGTGGTGTAATCTATATCAGCCCTATAGGTATCCTCACTTGCAACAGCAAGTTTTAGTTCGCCTGCGGTATCAAATGTTGGCCGTTTAGTTATTAAGTTAACCACTCCGCCAGGTTCTCCCCGACCAAATAACGCAGCACGCGGCCCTTTTAGCACCTCAACCGAGGCAATACTTGACAGATCTCGCGTACCACCCAAGCCCCAGCCTATATTAAAGCCATTAACTAAGTAGTTACTCGAGAGGTTTTCATCTCCTGTAAAACCACGTAAAGCAAAATTATTTAACAGGCCACCAAAGTTATTTTGCCTAGCAACCGAAGCAGATAGATCCAATGCTTGGTTTAAATCCCATGCGCCAGCATTTTCAAGCGTTGCTAAATCGATTGTTTGCTCAGCTTGTGGTGTTTCTAAAGGCGTAAAGTTACTGCTGTATACATGACGCGAGCCTATCACTGCAACCCTCTCTATAGCTGTATTAGCCTGATTAAATAGCGGTGGTTGCTCAAAGGCTGAGCTTGTTTGGCTGGTAAATAAGAAAACTAAACAAGCAGATAAATAAGTAAGCTTACGCTCTTTAAAATTGGTGTTCATTGTTAACCTTGTTAATTACATAACTAAAATTGAATTGCAGCCTAAAGCAGTAACTAGTGCTTAGTACTTATAGGCTGTTTGCAAAGCTTGGCATGTGAGGTAATGCCGCTTTTGTTGGATTACGTTTAAAGCATTGACGTTTATAAACGTGCTGTAGCTTATAAACTGGTTATACAAATTTACGGCCATAGCCGTGTGATTAGAATTAATTAACTTACAAAATGACATGCCTAGCGTGATCATCACCAGCGGCGTGTAATTAATACTAAATACCCAGGTACGTGCTCATATAAGCATTCGTGCGGTACGTATGATTTAAGCTGTAGTCGTAGGCTAAAATAAATTCGGTGTGTTTGGTTAAGTGCTGTTGCTGCAAAGCGGCTTTATATTAAAGATAATACTGGGCGCCGTTTTTCGATAAAAGTCCAAAAAATTCAATAGATTAAATTGGCTTGTTCACCCTTGCTATTATCCATACTATATTGAGTAAACTAAAGCTGGCAGTCTTATACCATAAACGGTGTTTATTGCAATATTGGCATGAAGTTATTTATTATTAAAAATGGGACAGGCATATTAAAAAGGGATTAAAATGGGACAGGCACATATTACCTGGTTTATTTAACCTCAAAGTTCGTCATCGTTATTTACTAATTCCCTCTCACTTCTACGCTCTATTAGTTTATATAATTTAAGTTATTAGTAGATATATGTTTAGTAGGGATATCAGGCAGGTAAAGTTAGTTTCAAAGGTGGTTTGTTAAAGTTGTTGTTTAAGTTATCGCTGAAGGTGTGGCGCTCACCCTGCACCTTTGTACCATTTAACATCGTTATTCGCGGCTTGCTGCTTTAATCGTTGTTTACTCCCTGCAAAGTTTGAATATTTATGCCTAAATCGTTGAATCGATTCAAGCCATTGTGCTTCTTCTATATTCAGAGTAACTAGCACTTTAGGAATTGCTTTATTTATATATCCTTTTTTGTTTGGAGAAATTTGACGACCACTCCAATCTACTAATTCTAGGTAATCTAGTAACGCAAAAGGTATAGTGTGTTTTATGTTGTTAGCGCAAAATGGCTTTAGCTGACTTGGTTGACTTTGATCTTGAACACTATCTTTTTGTTTTGAGCGGTTATTTGTTTGAACCGTATTTTTAGTAAAGGCTGTCAATTGCGCTATACGTTCTTGAATAGAAGTAAAATCACTGTCTTCTAACGTACCGGCCATGTTTGCTCTAATAGGATTTAAATCGACATAGGCCATGCAACTAAGCAATGCGGTTTCATCTAATAATGCTTGTGATTTATAGCGCCCTTCCCAGTACTTACCTGTGCAGCTATCTTCCTTATTTGCTTCACGGGCAATGTATTCATTTAGGTTTTTCATATACCAGCTTATGTCGTAAAGTCTTTCTCGCCATTTAGCTATAATTTCATTAAAGCAAACTAAACTCGCATTATCTAACTGCTCGCCTTTTAAGTAACTATCCACCAAAGCGTGGCCATTATAAAGCCTATACCAGCGTTCAATTACTTCACTATCTGCCCAATCTAGTGCCTGCTTTCTATTAACATTTACAACTAAGTGATAGTGATTACTCATAATTGCGTAAGCTGCAATCTCTATGGCAAACACACTACTTAACAACTTTATACGCTCTACTAGCCACTCTCTGCGGTGATCAAAGTTTTTACCTGTGTATTTATCATCACCACACAAAAAAGCTCGCCTAACGCATCTAGCTATTAAGTGATAATAAGATGTTGATGCCAAATCAATGAGATTTTTTCTTGCGCGTGTCATAAAATACAAAACCAACAACCACTGGATATAATAACAGTAGTATCTAATGTGAGTTTTGCAAATACTTTGTGCCTGTCCTTTTAAATCCTCTTTTTAAATCTCTTTAAAGCAAAAACATAAAATGATTTACAAAGTTGTATATCAACTCAACGCCTGCAGCTTTAGTTTATTTTAAAATTATGTTTTGATGAATTAAAGTCAACCTTTATCCTTTTGCTCTTTTAATATCATTTAGAACAAAGTGGATACAAGCAAAAAAATAATAAGAGAACACAATGACACAATTTAATAACAATAGCGTAGTAATATTAAGCGCAGTACGCACTGCTATCGGTGGCTTTGGTGGCAGCCTTAAAAACTTCACTCCCGCTCAGTTAGGCACTATGTGCGCCAAAGAAGCATTAGCCAGAGCCAATATTTCACCAAAGCAAGTTGGTTCATGTGTGGTAGGTAAAGTGATACATAACGGTCCTAAAGACGCGTATTTGTCGCGAGTTATTGGGCTAGATGCAGGGTTACCAATTAGCAGTCACGCGGTAACACTCAACCGCTTGTGTGGTTCGGGTTTAGAAGCCATTATACAAGCAGCACAACAAATTCAATTAGGTGATGTAAACGCAGCATTAGCAGGCGGAGCAGAAAGCATGAGTAGCTCAGGCTACACTCTAGCAAGTAATCGTTGGGGCCAAAAAATGGGTGATAGTACAGTAGTTGATGAGCTAACTACCACATTACAAGACCCATGGGACAACACCCCTATGGGCGTTACCGCTGAAAACATTGCAGAAAAATATAGCATTAGCCGCAAGCAACAAGACGCTTACGCAGCACAAAGCCATCATAAAGCGGCTAAAGCCATTACCGCAGGCTATTTTAAACAGCAAATAATGCCCATCGAAATTAAATCTCGTAACGGTAATCAAATTTTTGATACTGACGAGCATGTTCGTGCTGACACAACGGTCGAAAAAATCGCCACCTTAAAACCCTACTTTAAACAAAATGGTACAGTCACCGCAGCCACCTCATCAGGTATTAATGATGGCGCAGCCATGTTAGTGCTTATGTCGGAGCAAAAGGCCAATGAACAAGGCTTAAAACCACTCGGTCGCCTAGTCGGTTATGCCAGAGCAGGTGTTGAGCCTTCATTAATGGGCACAGGGCCTATTCCTGCTGTGCAACAGGTGTTTGAAAAAACTGGATTAACTATTGATGACATGGACGTAGTAGAATCAAACGAAGCCTTTGCCGCACAGGCATTATGCGTAGGCAATGAGTTAAACTTTCCTGAGCATAAAGTAAACCCCAATGGCGGAGCTATAGCACTTGGCCACCCTGTTGGCGCAACCGGTGCTATTTTATCGACCAAATGCCTGTACGAACTGAAACGCATTAACGGTAAATACGGCTTGGTCACTATGTGTATTGGTGGCGGACAAGGTATAGCTGCTATTTTTGAAGCGCTTTAGTTATAAAAGATTTTAAAAGAAATAGCGGCTTGAAGTGAGCCGCTTTAATTTAGTAAAAATAAAGTTTTGATTGGTAAAGGACATGATTATTAAAGGACAGGCATAAACCTGTTAATTGCTTTATGCCTGTCCCTTTATTTTCCTAGTTAAAATGAGTTTATTAGCAAATAGCCTGGGGTATAGAATCATTCATATTCCTAACCCACCTAGGAAAATGGCTTAGAAAATATCAGGGTTTAATTTACGGCACTGTTAATTATTTTATGCCTGTCCCTTTATTTCTGCTTTGTGACCATCTGGAAGACTGCTGTTGCGATGCTTTAATCCAAGTCATTATTTGGACTGATGCCAAACAGTCGTTTATATTCTCGGCTAAACTGGCTAGGGCTTTCATATCCTACTTGCAGGGCAATGTATGATATTTGCGCGTCATTGATTTTAATCAGCCGTCGCGCCTCCATTAATCGTAAGTTTTTTTGATACTGTAGCGGACTCAACTGAGTAATTTTCTTAAAGTGTTGGTGAAACCCTGAAACACTCATACCGCAGCGGCTTGCCAAGTCTGCAATAACCAAAGGTTCATCTAGATGTGCTTTCAGCCAATCGACTGCTTGAGCAATACGATGAATATGGCTGCCATTCGTTACCAGTTGGCGCAGCTTATCGCCTTGTTTTCCTGATAGTAATCGATAATAAATTTCTTGCTGTATTAAAGGAGATAGAAATTCAATATCATTTGGATAATTAAGTAACTCTATCAATCGATCAAACGATGGCATGATAGAGTCATCTAATTGCCATTTGATTCCAAAATAACCCTCGTCTATATGTTTTTTAGGTGGTATTTTAGCCAGAACGTCGCGAATCATTAGCAAATTTAATTTCATAGATAATACAACAACAGGATTGTCTAACGAAGCCTGTTTAATATGTATGTTCAATGGAGCGTCTACTGGACTAAACATCAGGTTAGTATTGTCAAACTTTACACAATCTGTTCCTAAGTAAACCTCGCGCTCGCCTTGTAAAACAATACATATACTAGGCTCTAGGACATAACCGATTATTTTTTCTGGCCTGTCGGCACAATGAAATACTAAGTCTGGAATATCTGATTCGATGGTTTGGTTCTTAGGGATTAATCTAAGTAGTTGCTCAATGTTTGTTTTCTGCATCATATTTTACTTATTTTTAGAACCTGATTGACAGTACAAATTTTTATAGGATTAGGCAACACATTTGTAGGACTATTATAACGAATTATTAAGCTGTCCCTTATAATGATCGCATCACAAAATGAAAGTATTACACAGCTTAGGCAATAGCAGCCTGTGATCAGTTTGGCCATACAAGTCTTGTCGATGGTTCACTAAGTTTTTGATTTGGTGTTCTTTCAAGAACCAGATAAAAAGGGTTTTAATCCAGAACAGCTGTTTGTGATGGGTTATGCAGCGCGTTTCGATAGCGCGCCCTGAACATGGCAGCACAACAGTTAAAATTACCAATTACAGCTTCAACATCTGCTCAAGTCGGTCTTGGTATGAAAGCCGATAATAGCTATAACTTAATATATATAGATCTGTCTGTTGAAGTATCACGTATTAACAATGTGCAATCACAAAATCTCATCTAACCTGTCCTTACTCTAATGCAACATTTAGTATTGATGTACGCTTACATGTTGCAGTTGTATAAATAATAGTTGTACTCAGTGAGTCACTATAAATGAACTTTTAATCCAAGGAATATTTATGAGCGAATATAAAGTAACCAATCCAGCAACTGGCAAAGTTGAAGCCAGCTACCCTACTGCAAATGAACAAGATATTCAGCAAGCCATCACAAAAGCTGATGATGCCTATAAAGAATGGCGTAACATCTCTCTTAGCGAGCGCAGCGCACTTCTGCACAAAATTGCAGATATCTATATTGAGCGTCAAGATGAGCTGGCAAACATGATCGCTGTAGAAATGGGCAAGCCTGTAGCCCAAGGTAAAGGAGAGCTCGCTCTAGTCGCTGAAATATATCGCTATTATGCAGACAACGCAGAACAGCTATTAGCACATAACCAAATCAATGTAGCCGAAGGCTCAGCTTTTGTAGAGAAACTGCCAGTAGGCGCATTGTTAGGAATTATGCCGTGGAACTATCCGCATTATCAAGTAGCACGCTTTGCAGCACCTAACTTTATGGCAGGCAATACAATTATTTTAAAGCATGCCCCGCAGTGCCCTAAAACGGCAGAAGTAATTGTCGAAATTCTTAAAGATGCCGGTTTACCAGATGGCGTATATAACAATGTATTTGCTACCAATGATCAAGCCGCAACTATCATCGAAGACAGCAGAATACAAGGCATCTCATTAACAGGTTCTGAGCGTGCAGGACAAGCAGTTGCTAAAATAGCAGGCGGCGCCCTTAAAAAGGTCGTTTTAGAGCTTGGCGGTTCAGATGCCTTTATCGTTGCAGCAGATGCTGATATTGAGCAAGCAGTAGCAGATGCCATCACCGGCCGCTTTGGCAATACAGGACAAGCTTGTAACGCCGCTAAGCGCCTAATTGTCGTTGAAGCCGTTTATGATAAGTTTGTACAAGGCTTTGCCGATGCGGTTCGTGAGATGACGTTGTCTGATCCATTAGATCAAACAACCTTTATCGGACCGATGTCCTCAAAAAGCGCTGCAGTCAATTTACAAAAGCAGTTAGATGAAGCAATAAAAGCTGGTGCCACCGTTCTAATTGAAGGCGGCATTGTCAAAGACAAGCCAGGCGCTTGGTTTGCTCCAGCAGTACTTACCAATGTCGATAACTCAATGGCTGTTTATAGCGAAGAACTATTTGGTCCTGTTGCTGTTATTTATAAAGCTCGTGATATCGCTGATGCGATCAAAATTGCCAACGATGTTCCATTTGGTCTTGGTGCGTCAATCCAGACTAAAGACTCAGAATTGGCAGCTGAGATTGCTGATCAGTTAGAAGTCGGCATGGTGACCATAAACGCACCTTCTGGTACTGAAGCCAACACCCCTTTTGGCGGTGTTAAGCGCTCAGGCTTCGGTCGTGAACTTGGTACCCTTGGTATTACTGAATTCTTAAACTACAAATTGATTCGTAATAAAACCAGTGCATAGATTTAAAGTATAATTCTTATAAATAAATAACAAAAAGCCTAGCGTTAACATGCTAGGCTTTTTTGTTGCTCACTGACCCGTCCTGAAATAACTTTACGAACAAGGAGCTTATAAATAGACTTATCCATCTAAGAGCAAACATAGACTTTCAAATAACCACCAGCCCAAACTATAAATCTTCTAGAGATTAAGCTAGCTGACATTAAATTCCACAGCTTATTTTTAGTAAGATCGTGAAGTATTCAAAAATTTAGGCACTGTAAATTATTTTATGCCTGTCCCTTTATTTTTCTACCTAATTACCCTTTCTAAGATTTTTTCCTAGCCAATACTTACCTATTACCATGTATAATAATTTTAAAGGGAGATATAAATGCACATTGGTATCATAGAAGATCATCAACTAGTAAGAGATAGCTTTAAAAAGCTACTCGAATTACAGCCAGATTGGAAAGTAATAATAGAAGCTTGCAGCGTAAATGAAGCAAAGCTTGCGGTTGAACTAGAACAACCCGATATATTTATAGTGGATATATCGCTTAACGGAAAAGAAACCGGGCTTACTTTTTTATCTTACCTTTTTGAGCATTTTCCTAACATTAAAACCATTGTTGCCTCCATGCATGACCATGAACCCTATGTGAGTAACGCTTTGCGACTTGGCGCGTTAGGTTATGTGTCAAAACGCTCGGCTTCTGAAGAATTAATAGATGCGGTTAAGTCTGTAGCTTTGGGTAAGCGCTATATAAGCGAAGACGTAAACTTTGCCCTAACCACAGAAAGTAGCGCACTTACGCTACTAACAAATCGAGAAATAGAGGCCTTACCATTATTTTCTAAGGGGCTTAATGCCAAGCAAGTAGCACAAGCATTAGGAATAATGCCTAAAACTGCTCATGTCCATAAGGCAAATATATACACTAAGCTTAACGTTACAACTTCATTCGAGCTGTTAAAAATTGCAATAGATGTAGGAGTAATACAACTAGATGAGCTTACTTAGCCTATCCCCCTCGTTTAGTTTTTTTATTACTACAGCTTTTAAACAAGTAACCAAGCAGTTACTTGTTGGGCTTGTTTATTTTGTTATATTTGCTGCAGCTTTTTGGCTCAGCAAAAATCTAGAAACAGTCCCCGAAAGCAGCGCAATTTTTATTCCTGCGGGCATTAAAATTGCCTTCTTTTTACTTTTACCTACAAAGTATTGGCTAACTTTATGGGTAACATCTCGTCTTCTCGCTGCCTTTGTGGGTGCTTTTAATAATGAAGTTTTAGCTCTTGCACAATGGGATTTTAATTTATTTCATGGTTTTTGGCAGGAGCTTTGCTTTGTTGCGCTTATTTATATTTTAAAAAACAGCCGTTGGCCGCCCAGTATTAACGATAGCCAAGGTATACTTTCGTTAATATTACTGGCTGTTGCTAGTACATCTATTAAATGGTTTGTATTTGCTAGTGCGTTTGAATTTACCAATATACTGGTTGCTACAGAATTATTACAGTACCAGTTAAATATGTGCCTTGGGGATATTACCGGCACACTATTAGTCACTCCGCTAATGATGCTAATTTTTAGCGTGAGGCATAAATTAAATAAATCGCTATTACTAAAAATGATGCATTTAGGGGCTGCTTTATTGTGCCTTTTATTAATTGTAATTTTTGTATATGCACTACGCCCCGACACCTACCCGCTACTAAGGCTCGCCTCGTTATTACCCATTATTTGGTTTTCGTATAGGTTTGGCTCTTTGGGCGCTGTAACCAGTGCCACGTTAATTAATAGCTTAATTATACTCGAGGCAAGCTTTACTCATGCCCCTGAAAACACTTATATAAGCCAGTTATTCATTTTAGCAAATGCAATTACCAGTATGGTTTTAGGCGCTGCAATTACTGAACTAAAACGTAAAAATAATGAGTTATATAAAACGAACCTAGAACTCAGAAAGCAGTTAACTAAAAACACACACCTTGCGGCTAAAATGGTTAGCGTACAAGAAAATGAGCGAAAACATCTTTCTCAAGAGTTACACGACGAGTTGGGTCAAAATCTCACTGCTTTAAAAACTGACTTATCTATTTTGTCTCACATGAGTAATAAAGATACTCAGTCGTTTGTTAAAAGCTTAAAAACGAATGCCAATACCATGTACGATTCGGTATACCAATTAATGCATTACCTTCGCCCACGCGAATTAGACGAACTTGGCTTAAATAAGGCAATAACAGCCGGGCGACTAAAAAGTTTACTGCATAAGGCAAAAATTAATTTTCAGGCCGACTTTAAAATTCATAAAGCCCTGTCAAAAGATCATGAAATAGCTATTTATCGAATATGCCAAGAAGCTGTAACTAACTGTGTTAAGCATAGTAATGCCAGCAAAATGCATATAGAACTCGTAACCGATAATAATTTTATTACACTAACCATTAGTGATAATGGCAGTTTAGCAACACCTGCTAACAACTCGGGTAATTATGGTTTAGCTTTTATTGAAGAGCGCGCAATGGCATTGGGCGGAACTTTTGAAGTGTGTGTAAAAAATGGCTTTACCATTAAGGTAAAGCTTCCTTTTTACTTTGATTAGTTAGCACATTGCTTAATTTGTAAATTGCTTAGCAAATAAAAACTTGTTTAGTATAAAACTTTTGCCTTAATTGGCCTGCTTCTATATGTTCGGGATTAACTTGTATTTCAGCTTGGTTACCTATTAGCTGCAGTAGCATACCTTGTGCTATTTGGCTGTTGCCAAGCCTTGACTTTACCACCACTTGCTTGCCTATAGCGCCTTGTAATCGTGGCTTTGGCAAACTAGGTTTGCTAATTGGTTTTAACCCTTCCGACTTTGCAAATAAGTTTACGCAGTGCTGCTTAGCTGCAACTATCAAATCGTCTTTACCTTTAACCACGTCAACATTATTTAATAAATGGATAAATGCTTGATTAGCTCTATCAAACTCTGTAGACACATCAGTTAAACCCCGTATAGCTGCCCATTTTCGAATGACTATATATTTACCCTTTTTAATACGCGCTAAACTAATTGAGGTACCTGTCATTTTGCTATACCACTCAATACGATAGCAAAATGAGCCTAGGCTATGTAAAAACACCGTAATATTGCCAAATTCCTTTGTGCTTGCTTCAATTAAACTCATTTTACTTCCCTAACGTCCTAGTTAAATTGAGTTTATTAGCAAATAGCCTGGTATAAAATCATCCATATTCCTAATCCATCTAGGAAAATGGCTTAGAAAATACAAGTGGATTAATTTACGGCACTGTTAATTATTTTATGCCTGTCCCTTTATTTGTCTTAAAGAACATTGAACAATAAACTTTTCAATTGTTAGAATGCCCACCTATTTCCCCATCAAGAGACACAATGGCAAACTTCAATACTCATCTTAATACTGCGCTAATCATCACAGGCTTAGCCTCAGCCACCTTATTATCTGCAGAACATATTGATTTAAAGGGCGCGCTCTGGTTATGGTTTTTAGGTTCAATCGGCGGTTTATTACCAGATATAGATTCAGATAACTCCACATCACTCGACACTATTTTTAATTTATTTGCACTCAGCGCTGTATTACTGGTACTGCATTACATAACCACTGAGCTAATTATTAAAATTAGTTTTATCGAGTTAATTGTAGTGCCGTTATTGGTGTACGGATTTATGAAATATATTATTAGACCACTTTTTGAATGGATCACAGTACATAGAGGCAGTTGCCACTCTTTACTATTTATACTGCTATGCGCGCTATTAACAACACAAGTAACATGGAAACTGAATGATCAACCAACCACACAAGCAGCCACCTTTGCATGGTTAACGGGTGGGTTTATTTTACTCGGAGGATTAATTCATTTATTGCTGGATGAAATTTACAGCGTAGATTTAAGTAATGTCACAATTAAACGCTCTTTCGGGACAGCTCTAAAAATAGCTGACTTCGATAATAAATTAATTACATTATCATCGATTGTTGCCATTGCAGGTTTAATCTATGTCGCTCCCCCTACAAAACAAACTATCACAGCGTTAAGTGATTGGTCTCACTTTAGATTTCAATCTTTAAAAATTAGATTTTAAGCCCTCTATACGCATAATGATACGCATAATGATACGCATAGCGAAATCAAGTGAATAACATTGACACCCACCCTAGTTTTTCAAACTGATTGGAGTGGGTGTCATCATAATTTTATTCTTTGTGTTTGCTTCAATTAAACTCATTCCACCTAGGGAAATAGTTTATAAAATACCAGCATGAAATTTACTGCTCTGTTTTTTTATGCCTGTCCCTTTATTTCCACTAAACTACAATTCTCCAGTTTCACATATACGAACGAGGTAATCTCGTTTAGATACTACGCATTTAGTAGGTGAAGAATCAACATTAAGGAAATTTTGCAAACATGAGGCCAGTGTGTCCATTTCTTCCGTTCCAAAATTCTGATCTCCCTCTTGGTATGCAAGTAACATATATGCACCTATGCGACGGTTGATATTTATAAAATATTTAGGAGTCGTCGGAGCAATAGTAGCCGCAATATGTTCGAACAAATGATAAGTGTAATAAAGTAAATACGGTAATCTGGTGTAGAGATACCTTTGCTGAGTATAAATTTGCTTTCCTTTTGAAAAAACAAAATTTATGTTTAGCAACTCTGTTTTAATAGCCTTATGCTCAGTAAATAAGTGCATTGCGTGATTGCAAACTCCATCGAAGCTATCATCACTTTTTTGTCATAGCGAAGTTCTGAAATGTATTGACTGTCAATAGCCTCATCTAATCCAATTTTAGATAATACTTTGCTAATACGACGGGCATGCCCTTCGGGACCTCCGCCATTTTTAGGTCTTAAGAACAACGGATCAGTAGATAGTTTGTTTACAAAATCTGTTTCGTCTAGCGCCATTGACTCGAGTAAATACAAACTTTCTTGCAGAGGTTTACGGAGTAACATATATGCCACTGCCATTTTTCCCTTTTTGGAAGCAGAAAGCGCTTCAAAAATACAGTGCAACATATCAGAAAGTACAGCAGGTAAAACCATTGAGCGTACTACAATAGCTCGTTCATCATGTTTGTTATTTTTTTGAAGCCAATCAAGAATGTGTAGGTCACTAGATTCTAGAGAATCTATTTCCTCTTGTGAAAATTCAAAGGTTTTATTGAATGCATTTTGTTGTTCACCAGAACGTATAAACTCGACCATTACATCATGAATATAGAGACAAGCATTATGAGCATCTTCAAATTCTTTTGGTAACATCGTCTAAACTCCGCAAATGGTATAACGCCCGCTTAGCAGGCAAATGCTGGTTGGCTAATATCCGAAGCGCAGCGTAGGAGCCAACCAGTATTTGTCCTTGTTGAAGCGCTTGTTACACGGCGGATTACACTATTTCTGGTTTTCAAATTTACCGCCGAATTCTGCTTTTGCTTTGAGTAAATACTCCGAAACCCACTCTAAACAAAGTCCTGTGTATTGAATCTCTACTTGTGATTCGACACCACGACCTCTATTACCATCAGCCATTCTATAGAAGCCCATTGGGAAAGTATGGGTATGGTTAGATGCAAATATGTATTTAAACCTGAAGTCTGAGACGTTACCACCACTTGCAGTCAGAATTTCATCCTGACTCTTGAAAAAGGCATTTTTACCTTTTAAAAAGTGTGTTTGTTGTTTATCAGATAATTTACGAAACCATTTGTTGGATTTTAAATTTTCAACGACTTCATTTTTTACGCTCTTAGCTTCTTCCTTTTCCTCGAAGTCCATGCCTAACGCATTGAACATTTTAACCCTTGATAGATGGTCGTGTAGATTCATCAATTGCCAACGAGCATTCCACTCTTCACTTGAGCATTTATCAATACACAGGTAATAAAAAGTAAGATAACACTCAATAAGATCTCTAGTTAAAGATGCAACAGAACTGTAATCCCAGTGAGCATCCTTACCAATCTGGTCGGGTTTTGGAGCCAAGCGACCAATGGAGTGAGCGCAATTACATAACTTCGTAAACAACAGCGAAGCATAAAAATGAGAACTGGTTGGTGATGGTATTCCAGCACACCCTTGAGACAGCTTTGTACATTCTAAAAGCGCAGACTCATATTTTTTAAAAGATTCGTGATAATTTTCCATTGAACCACTTTAGCCGTGTAACAGCTTATTGAACACCACTTTTGGGGGTTATAACACCCCAAAACGGCGCATATTACGTTGTTCGATAATTACATTAAACAACCCATTTACAAACAAGTAGTTACAATTGCTATTTTGTAACCTTTGTTATTTAAACCCAAAACAACTTTAATAATGTTATGGGACAAAATCTACACCACTGTATTTATACACAGTAATTTATTGAATCTATTTTTTATAAAAACGCATCTGCAATTATCACCTTTTTAAAACCTTGAATCATTTTCACAAGGTATCCCGTCGTTATCGCCATCCATTTTTGTATTCGGGCAATTATTAATAAAAAATACAGCTTCGGCTCGTGAGGTCATTTGGCTGCAATGTTGCCTGCTATCGCAGCTAAAATTTTGTGTATTTTTAGGAGTAACTACCTTCGGGTATTTTTCATCAAAGGTGGTTAAGTCGGCATTGGTAATAACGGGGGTGTTGTTTTTATTGCCTGCATGAGTGTTTGCGAAGTACCTATTGTATGCGCTAAAACCTATGCTTAATATAATTGCCAGCGCAACAAGGTTAGCTAAAGTGCTCGACTTCTTTTTTGCTTTACTCATTTTAAAGGGTCTATTAAAAGCAGCTGTTTTTGCTAGTTTGGTTTCTACTTTGCTTTCGATTACGCCTTCAATGCGGCAATTAATTGCTTTGCTTTTACCATTGGGATCAGTAGCTACCTCAAAATAGATAGTGTCGCCTACTTTGGGTTTACGGCTAATGTGTTTAAGCGAAGATATGTGTATAAAGGTGTCGTGTGCAACGCTGCTAGATTTAATAAAACCATAGCCTCGGTTGTCGTTCCACGACGTTAACAATCCTTTGTTCATTGGTGTTCCTGATTTTTATACTTTTTATTAGTTATTTTTTATGTGTTACTTATGCAAACTATACGTTTCTAAAAGTGGTCGGTAAACTTATTTTAAGTAATTTTAAAATTAAACTACTTTATAGCCATTGCTTGGCGGTATTTTAATTAACTAATTATTGAATAGTGATTGAATAACGAATGAATTACATAGGGTGGTTTTAATTTGCGGTGCTGTTGATTATGATGGCACTAGAAATACTTAATAAGTCTGTTGTGCTTTAAATTTTTAGTAAGGATCATCTTATGTCTAGCTATAACGAATCTCCAGAGCAAGTTACTAAAGCGACCGAAGGTTATGTAATGCAGCAAACTATGCTGCGAATTAAAGACCCAAAACCGTCATTAGCATTTTATGAAAACGTATTAGGTATGAAGTTGTTGGGCAAATATGACTTTCCTGGTATGAAGTTTACCCTGTACTTTTTAGGTTACGAGCAACAACTGCCTGCGGGCGATGATAAAACCAAAGCTGAATGGGTGTTTCGCCGCCCTGCACTAATTGAGCTTACCCATAATTGGGGCACAGAAAACGACGATAGCTTTGCAGGCTATGTAAGTGGTAACGAAGAGCCTAAAGGCTTTGGCCATATTGGTATTAGCGTACCCGATGTATACGCCGCGTGCGAACGTTTTACAAAATACGATGTAGAGTTTGTAAAAAAACCAGACGATGGCTCGATGAAAGGTTTGGCGTTTATTAAAGACCCCGACGGCTATTGGATTGAAATACTCTCGGCCGAGGGCATTACCGAAATTATTATGTCTCAGTAATAGCTAGGCCGTATGTTTAAAGTTATAAAGCCAGCAGCTAAGCTGGCTTTATTGTTTGTAGGCGTTGTTAATTAAACTTAGTTTATTTAGGAGCGTTTCGCTGTGAGGGATCTTTAGTAAAGCTGCTTAACACTTCAGTTGGATTTTGAGTTAGTTTTTGCTGTTGAGCAGCCTCTGCCCACCAGGCTAATTGAGTAAATGTACGTGAGAAGTAATAAAACCAAGTGTCTTGTTCACTTTGCTCATTGAACGAGCCATTTTCAGCCATTACCTCCTGCGCTTTTGGTACATGGATCATTGCTGATACGGGTAAACAGCCTAATTCACTTAAAAAGTTACGCATACCCATTGCGGCGCGCATACCACCCCATTGCCCAGCAGAGTAAGTAACAATAGCGCTGGGTTTGTACGAAAACAGTGAGCTGCCAAAATGGTTTAATAAGTTGGCCAGTGCTGGGCTCATAGAATGGTTGTACTCTGGGCTGACCATAATGTAGCCATCGGCTGCGGCAATTTTATCAGCGAGGGTATTTAGCTGCTCCGGAGCTTTACTTTTGGGGTAAGCAAAGTGTGGCTTAAATACCGGTTCGAGCGGGTAATCTAGCGCGTCGATTAGCTCTATTTCGTGTGTACTAAATTGGCTTTGCAAACACGCTATACATGCTTGGGCTACGCGCTCGCCAAGCCTTGCTGGTTTAGGTGGTGTGCTATTGCGTACGGTGCCTAAAAATACTAAAAACTTCATGTATATTCCCTCGTTGTTTAAATTACTTTTTTAGGATTGGTAATTAAGCTCAGGGCTGTATAGCCTGTGCAGCAAGCTCTGCAAGTACATTGGCAAGCTTTGTAGCAACAGCGCATTGCCCTGCACCATGGCGCTTAGTTAAATAGCTAGGATCGTTGTAGCTCAACCATACTTTTGCATTGGCGTCTTGCCAAACAAGTGCTTTAAGCGGTAAATCAATCCCCATTGTTTGCGCGCACTGCATTAAAGGAGTACCGCCTTGTGGATTACCAAATATAATAACTTCGGTATAGCCAAGCTGCTGCCCTACTTTTTTAGCCCCTGCGGCGTGATCAATACGTGCAAAAATTGTCAGTCCTTTATTTTTAGCCAGTAGCTCAAACTTATTCATAGTGGCTTTGGCGCTTTGCTGGCTTTGTAGTGTTATTAGGCCGTTTGTTGCTTTAGCCGGAAAAAACACAAAAAATAACGCAAATACAAAAGTGGTGCTTAATAGTTTCATGTATAAACTCTGGTTTGGTTAAACATATGAGCAACCAACTTAGCATGTAATTTAGCCACAAAAAAGCCAGCGGTTAAGCTGGCTTGGTATATATGCAATAACTTTGCGCTAAAACATTATTTACGCAGTGCGTCTATACGGGCGTCAAGCGGTGGGTGCGACGAAAACAACTCAGCCATACCTTTACCACTGGCAATACCAAACGCCATCATTGAGCCTTCTAGTTGCGAAGGATGATTTTGCTTTAATCGCTCAAGGGCTGAACGCATTTTGTCTGCGCCTACAAGTTTGGCAGCGCCGCTGTCGGCAGCAAACTCACGTTGGCGGCTGTAATAAGCCACTATAACGCTGGCTAAAATGCCAAAAATTACTTGAAACAACATATCGAACAGGAAGTAGGTCCAGCTGTTGCCGCCCTCTTGTTCATCGTTGTTACTGTTTATAAAGTTATCTACTATGCCTGCTAGCACTTTAGCGGCAAATATAACAAAGGTGTTTACCACGCCTTGTATAAGTGTAAGCGTTACCATGTCGCCATTAGCAATATGCGATACTTCGTGGGCAAGTACGGCTTCGGCTTGATCTTGGCTCATGCTGTGTAATAAACCTGTGCTTACTGCCACTAGTGAGTTGTTTTTACTTGGGCCGGTGGCAAATGCGTTCATTTCTGGGCTGTCGTAAATGGCCACTTCTGGCATTTTAATGCCGGCTTTTTGCGCTTGTGCTGCAACCGTAGTTACTAGCCAATGTTCGGTTTCGTTACGTGGTTGGGTAATAACATGTGCGCCGGTTGATTTTTTAGCCATCCATTTCGACATAAATAACGAAATAAACGAGCCACCAAAACCAAACACAGTGGCAATCATTAGCATACCGCCTAAGCTACGGTTGCTTAGTCCAAATACACTCATCACTATTGAAAGCACTACACCTAATACCAACATAACCGCGAGGTTTGTTAGTAAAAATAAAAAAACACGTTTCATACTTGTCCTCAAAAAATAATATCGATTGCGGTACTATTAATATGTTTAGTGCGTTTGGCACTAAATTGATTAAAAGCAATCACTGCGTTATGACACAGTATGTCACAACGTCAGCGCTATTCTGTGACAAACTATGTCGTAAAACAAGTGTTTTTTATGTGTTTAGTGCGAAATTTTCTAGCAGTGTTTTATATATTTGTAATTTAGGGGTTTGCTCACTGTATGGGCTTATTGCCAGTATAGGAAAGGGTAAACGTAATTTAAGTGAATCAAGATTAGCTTGGTACTCGTCCATGTTTGGATCAACCTGATTTGCAATCCAGCCAATGCAATTTATACCCATACTTTGAATATGTGCAGCCGTAAGGAGTGCATGATTTAAGCAGCCTAACTTCATACCTACTACTAATATTACCGGCAGTTGCTCTGCTTTAACCCAATTGTATAAATAATCTGTGTTGCTTATAGGCAGCGCCCAGCCACCAGCCCCTTCGGTAAGTATATAATCGGCACCTTGCTGTTTTACGTTTTTATACGCGCTGCTTAGGTTATCTGCAGTAATAGTAACCCCTGCTTGCTCGGCGGCTATGTGCGGGGCAATAGCTGGTGCAAATGCAAATGGGTTAATTACATCGTACTTGGCACTTACCGTTGCGCTTTCCATTAATATTAGTGCATCGGCATTTACTAGCTGATCAAACGCCATTTCGCAGCCAGACGCGAGCGGTTTAAAACCAATTGCTTGCTTTTTATGTTGGGCAAGTAGCTTTAGTAATAAACTGGTAACGTGGGTTTTTCCGGCGTCGGTGTCGGTGCCGGTAATAAAAAATTCTTTCATGGCGTTATTTACCTTTGCTGTTTTATTTAACGGTTTTTATTTAGCGATTTTTATTTAGCGATTTTTATTTAACTGGTTTTTATTTACCAAGTGCTAATAGCATAACGTGATACGACACGTGCGCTTTATTATTTTTAAGCGGATATGCGCTGCATACCTGCTGCAAAGCGTGCTTAGTTAACAAGCCTCTGCGCGTATTACTGTGATTTTGCGCTGTAGCACCTATGGCCTTAATAGAGCGAATGGCATTTAATGGCGATGTAAACTCATCGCTATACAGGGCTTTTTGTATTGTATTTATAGTAAACCCAGACTTTTGGACTGATTGGTTTATATACTGTTCGCTATTAAAGGTATTTATATGGCTGTTGTTATCAAGTGCGCTAAATGCGGTTTTTATCTCGTTAAGCGAGCCTTCAATAACGCAGCTAATATAGGCTTGCCCGCCTGGTTTGAGCGCAGTATAAAGCGATTTTAATAATTGAGCAAAATCGGCCGACCATTGCACTGCAAAGTTACTGTAAATAATATCAATACTATTGGCTTGCAGCGGTAGATTATCCATATCGGCGCATAGCCGTGGCGTATTTAGTGCGCTGCTTTGTAGCATGTTTAAACTAAGATCCATGGCAATAACGCTGCCAAATAATGTTTGCAAAGTATGTGTATTAACTAATGGCCCTGCGCCTAAGTCGATACACAGTTTGGCTTTATTACTGCTATTTGCATTCGCTTTTATAAGTTTAAATAAATCATCTGCGGCTTGTTTTTGCACATTAGCATGGTGGTTATAACTGCTGGCCGCTTTTGAAAACTTACTCTGCGCCCCCTTTTTAAGGCTACAGCTTGGTAATAATATAGGCCCTGCTGATAATGATTGTATATTTAACGGCTGCCTATTTGGCTCTGTATTTAATGGCTGTGTAGTTATAGAAGCAGCATTTAAAAGTGTTTGAGCAATCATACTAATGCACCTACTAAGCTATTAACTAAATGGTTAATGTCGTGCTTTGTATGCGCTGCGCTGAGAGTAATTCGCAAACGTGCGGTGTTATGAGCAACGGTTGGCGGGCGAATAGCAGTAAGCCAAACACCGTATTTTTTAAGTTTATTAGCCACGTTTAAGGTGTACTCGGCGCAGCCTAAAACAATAGGCTGAATAGCGGTACTTGACTCCATTACGGCAATATTATGTTGTTTAGCAAGTTGCTTAAAGTAGCTAATATTTGCCTTTAATTGAGCGCGTTTATCATCTGCGGTTTTAATCGCTTTAATACGTGCAAGAGTAAGCCCTGCAATAAGCGGCGACATAGCCGTGGAGTAAGTGTAATCGCGATTAAATTGCAGCATGTAATCAATAAAATGTTTACTGCCTAATACACACGCGCCGCTACTGGCTACCGCTTTGCCAAAAGTAATAACCAGTAACTCAGGTAGTTGCTCGGTATTAAGCGCCTCGCAGCTGCCTAATCCGGTTTTACCTAATACGCCAAAACCATGAGCGTCGTCTATCATTAGCCAAGCATTGTGCTGTTTGGCTAACGCCAGTAGCTCGCTAAGTGGCGCTTTGTCGCCATCCATCGAAAATATACCTTCGCTTATAATTAGCTTATGCTGCGCTGTTGATTTTTCTAAGCGGGCGCGTAAATGGTTCATGTCGTTATGATTAAAACGGATTAAAGCGGCGTTAGCATGCAGTGCGCCGTCTATTAGGCTGGCATGATTAAGCTTATCTTGAAAAACAGCACTGTGCTGCGCTACGGTTTTATCTTGAAACAGCGCTTTTATTACACTGCTATTAGCACTAAAGCCCGAGCTAAACAGCATGGCGGCTTCGTAACCTAACTGTGCGCACAAATACTGCTCTAATGCATGTTGCTGAACTTGATAACCGGTAACTAACGCTGAGCTGTGACTCCCTAATGCTGGTAATTCATTTAAAGCAATTGCGTTATCGCCAAAGCCTAAGTAGTCGTTACTGGCAAAATTAAGATAGGTTTTGTTATTAATAGTAATTTTGCGCGCCGTAGCATGCTGTACTTGGTGGCGTTTACGCAGTAGCGCATCGTGCAAGCAAGCTTGCAGATGCGTATTTATAAATTCAAATGACATTTGGCTGTGTTTACCTAGGCTTAGTTATAGCTTAGTTATTATTATGGCTATGGTTATGCTTCGTAAAATAACTTAGACGTTGCTTTGTCGGCCACTTGCGATGAAAGCGACGCGGCTACGGCTTCATCTGAATAGTCGTGACGAGTTTCTGGGTTCATCCCTAACTTTTTAATTAAGGCCATATCGGCATCGGCATCTGGGTTTTCGGTGGTAAGCAGTTTGTCGCCATAAAATATAGAGTTAGCACCTGCAAAAAAGCACATTGACTGCATTTGCTCGTTCATGGCGTTGCGCCCTGCCGACAAACGCACATAGCTGTGCGGCATCATAATGCGCGCGGTTGCAATTGTGCGTATAAACTCAAAATGATCTAAGTCATCTACGTTTTCAAGCGGTGTGCCTTTAACTTTAACCAGCATATTAATGGGTACGCTTTCTGGTTGTTGATCTAAGTTGGCCAGTTGCATTAATAAGCCATAGCGATCGGCTGCTTGCTCACCCATACCTACAATACCGCCCGAACATACTTTCATACCCGCGTCGCGCACATTGCCTATGGTATCTAGGCGGTCTTGAAAAGTACGGGTAGATATAATTTGCTCGTAATACTCAGGCGAGGTGTCAAGGTTATGGTTGTAGTAGTCAAGCCCAGCATTGCGTAGTTCGTGGGCTTTTTCGTTATTAAGCATGCCTAGGGTCATACAGGTTTCTAGGCCAAGCTCTTTTACTTCTTTAACCATTTGCGAAATATACGGCATGTCTCTGTCTTTTGGATCTGACCACGCGGCACCCATACAAAAACGAGTTGCGCCTTTTTGTTTGGCTAAACGCGCTTGTTCTACTACTTTTTCTACCTCTATTAGGCGTTCGCGTTCTAAGTCGGTTCGGTAATGCCCAGACTGCGGGCAATATTTACAATCTTCTGGGCAGGCACCGGTTTTAATCGATAATAAAGTAGAAATTTGCACTTCATTTGGGTTGAAATTAGCACGATGAACCGATGCGGCTTTAAATAGTAAATCGTTAAATGGCATTTCAAATAGTGCTTTAACTTCACTGTGGGTCCAGTTGTGACGAACAGGTGCAAGTTCCATAGTTTTCTACTCTCTTTATTTTTTTCATAACGGTGATATTGGCTTAGTCTACTTCTTGAAGTACCATTGTCAACAAACCCAAGCTCACTTAAGTTTACATATGATTAAAAAGAATACGATTGACCTAGATTTTGATCGCCAGCATATTTGGCACCCTTATACCTCTATGACCAAACCTATAATGGTTTACCCTGTTACCCACGCAAATCATAATATTATTGAGCTTGAAACAGGCGAGCAACTCATTGATGGCATGGCCTCATGGTGGAGCGCTATACATGGCTATAACCACCCAGTTTTAAATAACGCCATGATTGAGCAAATTAACTCTATGAGCCACATTATGTTTGGCGGATTTACCCATAAACCCGCTGTAGAGCTGTGTAAAAAGCTAGTAAGCATTACCCCTGCTAGCTTAACTAAGGTATTTTTAGCCGATAGCGGCTCGGTAAGTGTTGAAGTAGCTATAAAAATGGCGCTGCAGTATTGGCTTAGCCAAGGCATTTCTAACAAACAAAAATTAATGACTCCCTACAAGGGCTATCATGGCGATACCTTTGCGGCTATGAGTGTATGCGATCCAGTTAATTCAATGCACAGTTTGTACAGCGGCTTTTTACCCGAGCATATTTTTGTACCAGCCCCGGTAAGCCAATTTAATAGTGAATTTAACCAAGCTGAGGCAACCGAGCTTGAAGCGTATTTTAAAGCGCACCACCAGAGCGTTGCGGCATTTATTATTGAGCCAATTGTACAAAATGCTGGTGGCATGAACTTTTATCACCCTGAGTACTTAGCCTGCGTACGCAAGTTATGCACGCAATATAAGGTGTTACTTATATGCGACGAAATAGCCACAGGCTTTGGCCGTACCGGTAAATTATTTGCCGTAGAGCATGCTAATATTCAGCCCGATATAATGTGTATAGGCAAAGCACTCACTGGCGGCGCTATGACCCTATCGGCCACTCTTACCAGTGACAAAATAGCCACAGGTATAAGCGAAGGCGAAGCCGGTGTATTAATGCACGGCCCTACTTTTATGGGCAACCCGCTTGCCTGCGCTGTGGCCTGTGCCAGTATAGATTTACTGCTTGAGCAAAACTGGCAGCAGCGCATAACCAACCTAAACAGCCAACTACAACAACTCAATAAGTGCAAAGAGCTTGATGACGTAGCCGATGTACGCACTTTAGGCGCTATTGGGGTGGTAGAGCTAACAGCGGAAGCAGGCAATGTTGATGTGGCTAAAATTCAGGCTTATTTTGTAGCACAAGGTGTGTGGATACGCCCCTTTGGTAAACTTATTTATTTAATGCCGCCATATATTTCAGACCATAGCAGCATAAAAACCTTGTGTGATGCCATTTATAACGCCATTAAAGGCAAGCATTACGCTTAAACTTACCGCTAAATTAAAGTTTTAGGGTTAAAAGTTGTACACACTTTGCCCTAATAAACAAATAGCCCCTTAACTCACCTTTAGAGTATTGATCTCAGTGATCTTTACCTATATGATAATACCTATCATTTACAGTTACCTTTTCGGACTCTTTTATGAACTTATTATTTAAACCAGCTAAAGCGTTAGGCGTAAGCCTGTTATTAGCCTCTGCTTTTATAACGCAACCGGTACTTGCAAACGGCCCTATTGGAGAGCATGTTAATCATCTTCAGGCTAATCTTAAAAGTTACGCCGAAGAAGTAGAGTGGATGGTTGGCAAAGTCGATACCATGGTAAGCGACTACGATACTAAAGGTGCTAAAGCGGTAAAAACAGATGACCTTATTGAATATTGGGAGTCGGTTAAATTTCACAGCGCCATAGAAACCAATTTTGTACCTGTTTACGCTTCTATTTGGCAAGGTATTTACGGCGTAAAAATGGCTATCGAAAACAAACAGCCTGCAGCTGAAGTTCGTAAACAACAACAAGCCATGAACAATGCCCTATGGCAAGGCCTTGGCGCTGTTAAATTAGCGGCAAAATTTCAGCAACAGGGTTTATTAGCAAATGTAACAACAACAGCAACCAAAGAAATGACCCAAAGTGCCACTATCGACGAAATTAAGCACCGACTCGATCGTGTTGTTGCAAAGTTTGCTGAGCGTTTAAACGACGAAGCCACCGAAATTGTACACGACACTTACCTACACTTATTTGAAGGCGTAGAAGGCACACTGATAGCGCAAGACGCTAACTTAGTTGAAGTGTTAGAGAAAGACTTTAACGTAACACTGCCACTTGCTATTTCTAGCAACAAAAGCGTAGACGAAGTACGTAATGTAATAAGCGACATGCAAACAAAATTAGATCGCGCTAAAACGCTGATCGAAAAAGCCGAAAAAACACGTAAGGATGTATTTTAAGTGAAGCGTAGGACCTTTATACAAGGCCTGGTTGCGCTTGGGGCTGTCGGTGCATTACCACTGCCTCTTGCTCGCGCACTAGCGGCCAATATAGCAAACCCTGTGTCTGTAGATAGCTTACCTAAACTAGAGGGTGAGCTTACGCTTTATTTAGGGCGTGGTGAAGGTGGCTTATACGAAAACGTATTACAAGCTATCGAGAAAAAAAATCCAAACCTTAAACTCGGTATACGCCGAGGCCCAACTGCTGCATTAGCAAATACCATAGTAGCTGAAGCAAAAGCAGGCGTTCGCCGTGCTGACTTATTTTGGGCGGTTGACTCAGGCGCGATTGGTTTAGTTACCGATGCTGGCCTTGCACAGCCAATACCAAGTGATTTATCGGCTCAGTTACAACCGCAATTTAGATATAAAGAATGGACGCCGGTAACCGGCCGTATTCGTACCTTACCATACAACACGTCGCGTTTAACTAAAGAGCAAATTCCCACCAGCATTATGGAAATTGCCGACAGCGATTTAAGTATTGGTTGGGCCCCTGCTTATGCGTCGTTCCAGTCGTTTGTAACTGCAATGCGAATTTTAGAAGGTGATGACAAAACCGCTAAGTGGCTTAAAAAAATTAAAAAGCGCTCTAAAACCTATGCCGGTGAATTAGGTGTAGTTATGGGCGTTGAGCGCGGTGAAGTTGATATTGGCTTTGCCAATCACTATTACACACTTAGGTTAAAGTCGGGCAAGCCCGATGCTAAGCTAGATTTAGCTTTTACCCAAAACGATGCAGGCTGTTTGGTCAATGCCTCAGGGGTGTTAGCTTTAAGTGACGATCCGTTAGCAACTAATTTTATGCGTTATTTACTAAGCACCGAAGTGCAAAGCTATTTAGCCAGTGAAGCTTACGAAATCCCACTTGTTAATGGCATTAGTGTGCCACAGGGCATACCGTCTTTATCGAGTATTTCGCCGCCTAAAATTGATTTAACTCAGCTCGCCGATTTACGCCCCACTATCGATTTAATGCGCAGTAGCGGCGTACTGTAATGCGACTACCTGCATCCTATCCAATGGCGCTGCTTGCAGCGCTCATTACGCTTACCCCTATTTATGTGTTAATTACCCTTGCCAGCGACACAAGCTCAGTATTTGACAGCCATAACCTCGACATTTTAGCTAATACCTTATCGTTAATGGCGTTAACTGTATTGGGTTCTATTTTAATTGGCGTGCCACTGGCGTTTATTAGCGCTTATGTACATTTGCCATTTAAAAAATTATGGCTGGTTATATTTGCAGCTCCCTTAGCTATACCTAGTTATATAGGGGCGTTTACACTTTATGCAGCTTTTGGCCCTGGGGGGGAAATAAATAATCTACTTAGTATTCCTACCCCCTCAATGGACGGCCTTAGCGGCGCAGCCATAGTAATGACCTTGTACACATTTCCGTTTGTAATGATGACCACCCGCTCGTCCTTACTCAGCCTTGATGCCAGTATGGTAAACGCTGCACGTACACTGGGTATGTCGATGACACAAAGTGTATTTAAAGTAATATTACCCCGCGTAGTTAATGGTATTGCCGCGGGCTCTTTGCTTGTTGCACTTTATACTTTATCTGACTTTGGTACACCGGCAATGATGCGCTTAGATACCTTTACTCGAGTTATTTATGTGGAGTACAACGCCTTTGCTTTGGGCCGTGCGGCTATGCTCTCGTTGCAATTAATGGTTATTGTTGGCTTTTTATTAATGATTGAATCACAAATAAAAACCGCCACTGAACGCCAAGGCAGACCACTTATTTTATTCCCTAAAAAGTGGCAGTT
This sequence comes from Pseudoalteromonas sp. MIP2626, assembly GCF_013414205.1. Classification (NCBI taxonomy): domain Bacteria; kingdom Pseudomonadati; phylum Pseudomonadota; class Gammaproteobacteria; order Alteromonadales; family Pseudoalteromonadaceae; genus Pseudoalteromonas; species Pseudoalteromonas sp. MIP2626. The sequence goes on along the minus strand of NZ_JAATTW010000004.1, from coordinate 110,793 downwards.
AAGCGCTATGTTTATAACTTTTGCGCCTATTTTGCTATTAGCCATTGGCTTACCTTTAGCTATATTTTCGTTGTGGCTGGCACGGGATGGTTTTAGCGGCTTTGATTTTAGTATTGCTTGGAACTCAACATATGCCTCAGCAATTGCTGCTGTAGTAGCTGTAATTGTGGCCATTCCGGTTGCTCATGCGGCTCTTAGCGGTAAAGCAGGTAAAGTAATGGAGCGCGTAACTTACTTTGGCTTTGGTATTCCGGGCATAGTAATGGGCACAGCGCTTGTTTATGGCGGCTTGCAACTGCCCTTTTTGTATCAAACATTAGGGTTGCTTATTATTGCTTATACGCTGCGCTTTTTACCCCTTGCTGTAGGCTCAGTACGTACCAGCACCGAACACTTAGATCCAAGCTTGGTAAAATCGGCCCGGGTACTTGGTGCCAGCCCACGCGAAGCATTTATGCGTATAACACTGCCCTTAACTATGCGCGGTATTATTGCCGGTGCAGCATTAGTGTTTTTAGAGTCGATGCGTGAACTAGAGGCCACCTTATTACTTGGCCCTACGGGGTTTGAAACCCTCTCTACTTATTTGTGGCGTGTATACGAAGCCGGCTATTTTGGCCGCGCTGCTATTCCGGGGTTATTATTAGTTGTGATTTCTGCGTGCGCGTTAGCTATTATGCTCACTGGCGAAAAACGCAACCAGCTCGAACATTAAGGATTTAATAACAAATGCTATCTGTAAGTCAGTTGTCTATAGATTATGGCAGTAACCGTGTAGTAAGCGATTTAAACCTATCATTAGGCAATAACGAAATTCTTATGCTTGTAGGCCCTACTGGCTGCGGTAAAAGTACTATTTTGCAGGCATTAGCCGGCCTTATACCTATAAGCGAAGGCGAAATAAACAGTGGTAAATGGCGGGCAACGCCTAAAATTACTGTGCCTGCGGAAAAACGCAGTGTAGGTATGGTGTTTCAAGATTTTGCTTTATTTCCGCATTTAACCGTGCAGCAAAATATTTTTTTTAGGTTAAAAGACACCAGCCCAGGCGAGCATTGGATAAAGTTACTTGGCCTTGATGAGTTTAGAAATAAAAAACCAGCAACGCTTTCAGGCGGACAAAAGCAACGCGTAGCACTTGCGCGCACCCTTGCCCACCAGCCCGACTTTGTATTATTAGATGAGCCGCTTTCTAACTTAGACGCCGCACTAAAAGACATGCTGCGCTGGGATATTCGCAACGCGCTTAAAGCGGCGGGCGTACCTGCAATTTGGGTAACGCACGACCAAGAAGAAGCATTGTCGGTAGGCGATCGTGTGGGTGTACTGCAAGGCGGTAAAATTCAGCAAATAGATACACCAGAGCGCTGTTTTAGTATGCCTAACAATCGATTTGTGGCACGCTTTTTAGGGGAAGCCAGCTTTATAAGCGGCCAGTTTAGCCAAGGCCAAGCAACCACAAGTATTGGTAATGCCCCTGCCCACGGTGTTGATTGCGATAGTGGCGATGTAGATGTGCTGCTGCGCCCCGATGATGTATTACTAGTGCAAAGTAGTGTGGGTAATAATGGGGAAATTATTTGGGTGCGCTTTGAAGGTGGCAGCCGCTTATGTGCTATAAAGCTTGCCTGCGGAACTGTAGTAACCAGCCGCGTTAGCCATGAAATAGTGGTAAACCCCGGCGATGCTGTACATGTATCTTTAAGTACCTCACACCCGTTAGCGGTTTATAAACAACTCGCGCAATAATAAAGTATGCAACACTAAAAAGCCCATTAACATGGGCTTTTTTAATCTGTATAAATTACCATTCAAACATATAGGCCATTTTACTAATAGTTTTAAGTGGAATGTTATGGCTGTTACGCTTGGCATATAAATGCTGCATAGATTTGTCTTTTACTTCGCCCACAATCACTTCTTTTACTTGATAACCCAAAGCAACTGCCGCTTGCGCATAGGCAATAAATTCCCATTTTTTAATATTGGTGTTATCTACAATCACCAACGGAATATTTTGTGCTAAAGCGTTAATAAAGCGCGCTAAATTTAAATTATGGTATTGCGGCAATTTAAACTTATCAAATTGGTATTCACCTTGATCATTAATAAAATAATCATCGGTTGAGCAAATAACATATTGGCTTTCGTCTGCACCGGCGAGTTCATCGGCAAGATTTTGCGCATAATAAGACTTACCGCTTCCTGGTAGTCCTCGTAAAATAAAAACTTGTTTCATAGCATCCATTTTTTAGTATGTAATGGTAAAACGATTAATATAAAAATATCTGAATGTTCATAATGCCACAAAATGGGTAAACATAAGAGCAACAAATAACAATACTCACATTTAGGCCTTAAAACTGTATAAAAATAAAGCGCATTTATAAAAATTTTTAAAGAGTTGCCCACAATAGTTTTTTTATCTTACTTTACTAGGTAAGATACAGGGTTCAAGTGCAGCGCCGTTTAAGAGCAATTTTGCCAGCGTGTGGTGCGTAGTTAAATTATATAGTTAGGCAACTTATATCATTGGAGTGAAGATGAGCCATTTAGCGATTTCAGAGCTATTAAAAGGCAAGGTATCGGTAGACAGCCAAGTTACAGTAAAAGGCTGGATCCGTACTCGCCGCGATTCAAAAGCAGGAATTTCATTTTTAGCCGTTCATGACGGTTCGTGTTTTGATCCTATTCAAGCGGTAGTTCCTAATTCACTTAATAATTATGATGAAGTCACTAGCCTAACAGCCGGTTGTTCTGTGTCGGTTACCGGTGTTTTAGTGCAATCTGCTGGCCAAGGTCAGTCTTATGAGATTCAAGCTAACTCGGTTACTGTATTAGGTTGGGTAGAAAACCCAGATTCGTACCCTATGGCTGCAAAGCGTCATAGTATTGAGTACTTACGTGAGCACGCTCACCTTCGCCCTCGTACTAACATGATTGGTGCCGTAACCCGTGTACGTAACTGTTTAGCTCAAGCTATTCATCGCTTTTACCATGAGCAAGGTTTTTTATGGATAAGCACCCCTATTATCACAGCAAGTGACTGTGAAGGCGCAGGTGAAATGTTCCGCGTATCAACGCTTGATATGCAAAACTTACCGCTTACCGATAAAGGCGAAGTAGATTACAGCGAAGATTTTTTTGGTAAAGAAGCATTTCTTACTGTATCTGGCCAGTTAAATGGTGAAACTTACGCGTCGGCAATGTCAAAAATTTATACGTTTGGCCCAACCTTCCGCGCAGAAAACTCAAATACTTCGCGCCACCTTGCCGAGTTTTGGATGGTAGAACCTGAATTAGCATTTGCTGATTTAGAAGATATTGCAAAACTAGCAGAGCAGATGTTGAAGTATGTGTTTAAAGCCGTACTAGAAGAGCGCCGCGATGACATGGAATTTTTTGCACAACGTGTAGAAAAAACAGCCATTACTCGCCTTGAAGAATTTGTAGAAAAAGACTTTGCACAAGTTGATTACACCGAAGCGGTAGAAATATTAAAAGCCTGTGGTAAAAAGTTTGAGTACGCTGTTGAATGGGGCGTAGATTTACAGTCTGAACACGAGCGTTACTTAGCAGAAGAACACTTTAAAGCACCGGTTGTTATTAAAAACTACCCACGCGATATTAAAGCGTTTTACATGCGCCAAAACGAAGACGGTAAAACCGTTGCCGCAATGGACATAGTAGCGCCAGGTATTGGTGAGATCATTGGTGGCTCACAACGTGAAGAGCGCCTAGATATTCTCGATGCTCGTTTAGACGAAATGGGCTTAAACAAAGACGACTACAGCTGGTACCGCGATTTACGTAAATACGGTACTGTGCCGCACTCAGGCTTTGGCTTAGGTTTTGAGCGTTTAGTTGCTTATGTTACTGGTATGGGCAACGTACGTGACGTTATTGCCTTCCCTCGCACTAAAGGCAGCGCAACGTACTAATACGTTAACGCTTACTGTGTACCATAGTAAAAACCAGCCGATGGCTGGTTTTTTTATGCCTAAGTAACCTGAGATCCGGATAATAAACTTATCTCAAGCAGCTATTTTTCAGCGCTAACTGCGTTGAATTTTCTTGCAATAGGCCAGTCAGGTTAAGTGAATAAGTACCTTAGGTTTATTAGGCACAATCAAAAGCCGCAGCATCATAAAATGATACTGCGGCTTTTAATTTATCACTATAACTATAAATACAAATATAATTTTTAGTTATTAACTTATAGAGCTTGCTCTAGCTGTGGTAAAACATCAAACAGATCGGCAACTAAACCGTAGTCTGCAACCTGAAAAATAGGTGCGTCTGGGTCTTTATTAATTGCGACAATTACTTTTGAGTCTTTCATACCGGCTAGATGCTGAATTGCACCACTAATACCCACTGCAATGTACAAGTTTGGCGCTACAATTTTACCTGTTTGCCCTACTTGCATGTCATTTGGTACAAAGCCTGCATCAACTGCTGCGCGCGAAGCACCAATAGCAGCGCCTAACTTGTCGGCTATTCCGTGTAATAAACTAAAGTTTTCGCCATTTTGCATACCACGACCACCTGAGATAACCACAGTAGCTGCGGTTAATTCTGGGCGCTCTGATTTAGTTTGCTCATCGCTTACAAAGCTGCTTAGCGCAGAATCGGATACCGTATTAACTGCCGTTATTGGCGCGCTTGCTTGCTCTGTTTGTAAGTCGAAGCTACTAGCACGTACAGTGATAACTTTTTTGCTATCGAGTGACTTAACCGTGGCAATTGCGTTGCCCGCATAAATAGGACGCTTAAATGTTTCTGCGTCAACAACGTCAATAATTTCTGAAATTTGTGCAACATCAAGCAAGGCTGCAACGCGTGGCATAAAGTTTTTACCTGTAGTGGTAGCACTTACCACTATGTGGCTATAAGAATCAGCAAGCGATAGCACTAAATCTGCCATACTTTCAGCTAATTGATGTGCATATACTGCGTTATCTGCTACCAGTACACTGGCTACGCCATTAATAAGCGCAACTTCTTCGCTTAATACACCTAGGTTTTCGCCCGCAATAAGCACATCAATAGGAAAACCAAGTTTTGCTGCTGCGTTAATTGTTTTTGAGGTTTCTGGTTTTAATACACCGTTATCGTGCTCTGCTATTACAAGTGTTTTCATTTAGATTACCTTCGCCTCTGTTTTTAGTTTTTCTACAAGTTGCGCCACGTCCTCAACTATAATACCGGCAGTACGTTTAGCTGGCTCTTCAACGCTAATTAATTGCACACGGGCCGTTAAATCAACACCCAAAGTATCGGCTGCAATAACCTCAAGCGGTTTACGTTTTGCTTTCATTATATTTGGCAGCGACGCATAACGTGGCTCGTTTAAACGTAAATCGGTAGTTACAATAGCCGGTAAATTAAGCGCTACTGTTTGTAAGCCGCCGTCAACTTCACGGGTAACATTAACTTTTCCATCAACCACTTCAACTTTTGAAGCAAACGTACCTTGGCCACGTTTAGTCAATGCAGCTAGCATTTGGCCGGTTTGGTTATTGTCTGAATCAATTGATTGCTTACCTAAAATAACTAATTCTGGTGCTTCTTGTTCTACAATTTTTGCAAGTAATTTAGCAATGTGCAGCGACTCTAACTTTTCATCGGTTTCGATGTGAATGGCTTTGTCGGCGCCTAGGGCTAATGCCGTACGTAACTGTTCTTGCGAGGCTTTTGGCCCAATTGTTACGGCAATAACTTCGCTTGCTGTACCCGCTTCTTTTAAGCGAATTGCTTCTTCAATTGCAATTTCGCAAAATGGGTTCATCGCCATTTTTACGTTGGTTAAATCAACGTCTGTTTTGTCTGACTTAACTCGCGCTTTTACGTTGTAATCTATAACTCTTTTTATTGGTACGAGAACTTTCATATGGACTCCATCGTTATTTAAACCTACAAGCTGACGTGCACGTCAACCTATTTATTTTATGAAATCAGACTACTGTCTATTGACGTAAACATCAACCTAAAATAACCTTTAAACATTCACAACCCATAACTTTTTATTAGCATCTATCAAATGGGTTATGTATTTCATTAACGTGTAGTTAAATATAGGGTACGTTAACCATTCGAATAAGAGGTATTTATGATCACCCGGGAAACCATGGAATTTGATGTAGTTGTTGTAGGTGCAGGCCCAGCGGGTCTTGCATGTGCAATAAAACTGGCACAACAAGCGCAAAATAAACAACAAGAATGCATGATCTGTGTCGTTGAAAAAGGTTCAGAAGTGGGTGCTCATATACTCTCTGGTGCCGTGTTTGAAACCAAAGCGCTGGATGAATTACTGCCAAATTGGCAAGAGCTCAACGCCCCTGTAACCACCAAAGTAGCAAAGGATGAAATTTACTGGTTTAACAACGAACAAAAAGCCACCGCTATTCCGCACTTTGCTACACCAAAAACCTTTCATAATGATGGCAATTATATTGTCTCTATGGGGAATGTTTGTCGCTGGTTAGCTGAGCAAGCAGAAGCACTGGGAGTTGAGATTTTTCCTGGGTTTAGTGCGCATTCGCTTATTATTGAAGACGATACAGTACAAGGCATTATTACTGGCGATATGGGCCTTGATAAAGACGGTAACGAAAAAGATGGTTACATGCCTGGCATGGAGCTACGCGCTAAATACACCGTATTTGCCGAAGGTTGTCGTGGTCATTTGGGCAAACAACTCATTAATGAATTTGCCCTCGATGATGAGTCATCACCGCAGCACTATGGCTTAGGCTTAAAAGAAATTTGGCAAATTGATGAAAGTAAGCATCAATTAGGCACAGTAGTACACGGTACAGGCTGGCCATTACAAGGCGATACTAACGGCGGCGCATTTATGTACCACTGTGAAAACAACCAAGTTGTGGTAGGACTGATTGTTGATCTCAACTACTCAAACCCGCATTTAAGCCCGTTTGATGAGTTTCAGCGCATGAAACACCATCCTGTGTTTAAAAATGTATTAGCAGGCGGCGAGCGTGTTGCTTATGGTGCTCGTGCTATTGCTAAAGGCGGTTTGCACTCATTACCAAAAATGCATTTTCCTGGTGGGTTATTGGTAGGCTGCGATGCAGGTACGCTTAACTTTGCAAAAATTAAAGGTAATCATACTGCAATGAAGTCGGGTATGGTGGCAGCTGAAGTTATTTTTAAAGCATTAGAAAATGAGCAAGCAAATACCGACTTAAGCGAGTTTAAAGACGCGTTTGAGCAATCTTGGGCTTATAAAGAATTGCAGCAATCACGTAACTTTGGCCCTGTTATGCACAAGTTAGGTAAGTTTGTTGGTGGCGCATATAACACCCTAGATCAAAATATTTTTAATGGTTGCTTGCCATTTACCTTTAAAGATAACACCCCAGATCACGATACTTTAGTTGATGCGGCGGATGCCGATAAAATAGTGTATCCAAAACCCGATGGTAAACTCAGTTTTGATAAGTTGTCGTCGGTATTTTTATCAAATACTAACCACGAAGAGTCACAGCCGTGTCATTTGCAATTAAAAGATCCGAGTATTCCAATTGCAGTAAACTTAGTTAAATTTGATGAACCAGCGCAGCGCTATTGCCCTGCTGGGGTTTATGAAATTCAAGAAATTGCTGGCACTAAAGAGTTTGTGATTAACTCGCAAAACTGCGTGCATTGTAAAACCTGCGATATTAAAGATCCGAGCCAAAATATTACTTGGGTAACTCCGGAGGGGACTGGCGGGCCAAATTATCCTAATATGTAGTTATTATTGTTAATAAAAAGTAGGTTTTTACATATAAATTATAAACCTACACTAATTTGCAGGGGCTTGTGCCCCTGTTTTGCGCTATGCTTACCCTAGTTTTTATAAAAGAGAATTAGTTATGCCGTCGTCAAAAGTTGTTTTTCGTTTTTTAGCAGAGCCTACTGATGTAAATTTTGGTGGTAAAGTGCATGGTGGAGCCGTCATGAAGTGGATTGACCAAGCTGGCTATGCATGTGCTGCAGGCTGGAGTGGCCATTACTGTGTTACCGTATCTGTGGCTGGGGTGAAGTTTAGACGCCCTATTTTAGTAGGCCAAATTGTTGAAGTGGAAGCTAAAATAGCGCATACCGGTAAAACCAGTATGCAAATATTTATTCAAGTGCGTTGTGGCGACCCCAAAACACAAAATATGGTTGAAACCAACCACTGTGTTATTAGCTTTATTGCTATGGATGAAACCGGTTACCCAGTAGCTGTGCCTTCTTTTAAAGCGATTACCGAAGAAGATTTAAAATTAGAAAACTACGCTATAAAAATGAAAGAAATTGCAATAGAGACGGAAAACTTACTGCATAAGGTATAAGTAACTAAAGTGTGCCTGTAAAAACCTCACACTTTTTGTAAAACATGCAATAGAGCTTAGAAAGTAACAACTAATAAAAGTTCACTGCTGTACACGTATCATACAAACGGCCATAAAAACCAATACTAAAGTAGGTTTTTATGGCCGTTTTTTTATGTTTTTAATAATTGGCATGCTCACTGCACCTACCTTGATGACGTTTGATTTAATTACATCTTATTTTTTCAAGCATTTGATTTTTATTATTAAAGGAGCTAATTCATGATTAAAACACTTTCTCTTTCTACACTTGCTTTAGTAACACTGGGTTTTAATACTGCAGCTAAGGCTGATATTGCTGATTTCGATTCTCCACGTATCTACACGGGTGTTGGTTACGGTCAATATTCTTTTGAATTTGAAGACAGTGACAAAGACACTGACTTTGACGACGATGCACAAATGCTAAAAGGTTACGTTGGCGCACAATTTAACGAGTATTTAAGCTTAGAGCTTGCTTATCAAAACTTTGATGAAGTAAGTGATGTGGACAGCAAAGCTGAAATTGATGGCGTATCGCTTGCCGCACGCTTGGGCTACCCTATTACAGAGAGTTTTTCTGTGTATGCAAAAGGCGGTTGGCTTGAGTGGGATGCAGAATACACACAAGATTTACCAGTAGGTTCTGTTTCAGCTTCTACAGATGGTGGTGATGCGTTTTACGGTGCAGGTATTGAATATGCACTTACAACAAACGTTCAATTTCGTTTAGAGTATGAACGCTATAAACTTGATGACGATATTGACCCAGATATGGATGTAGCGTCTGTATCAGTGCAGTACATGTTTTAATTAAACCCTAAAACGTGTGTAAAAGGTAAGCTTAGGCTTACCTTTTTTGTTTTGAGTGGTTTAAACGCACATGCATATAAACCACTTAGTCTAATCAATACCTTTTAGACTAGGCTTCTATGAGTAATAAACTCACTTACAAGTAATGCCATAAACGCTAAATATGGGTAGAATAGCGCTCTATTTCATTTGCACCCGAGTACTATGAGCGATTATACCATTTCGGCTATTGGCCACATTCAATCTCCTTATAAACAAAAGTTTGCTATACCTAGGCAACCTCGTTTAGTGCCAGAAGCTAAAGCAAAGCTTATTTTTGCGCCTGACTTTAATCGTGAAGAATTTGTACGCGGGCTCGATGAGTTTAGCCATATTTGGCTGCTATTTCGTTTTCATGAAACAGCCGACAAAGGCTATTCGGCTATGGTGCGCCCGCCTCGTTTAGGTGGTAATGCCCGCAAAGGCGTGTTTGCCACGCGTGCCACTTTTAGGCCTAACGCCATTGGTATGAGCGCAGTAAAACTAGAAGGTATAGAGTATAAAAATGGCCAACTGAGCTTATTACTCGCCGGAATAGATTTACTCGATGGCACACCAATAATCGATATAAAACCTTACTTACCCTATTCTGACTCTATGCCAGAGGCCAGTGCGGGGTTTGCCGACACCCGCCCAGAAACCCACATGAGCGTTGAATTTACCCCTGAAGTACTAGATTTTATTGCGCAGCAAACGCAATATCCAGATTTACAGGCGTTTATAAGTAATGTGCTAAAGCAAGATCCTCGCCCTGCTTATAAAAAGCAAAAAGACGGACAGCAAAGCTACGGCATGACTTTGTATAACTATAATATTTGCTGGCAAGTTAATGAGTCACATAATTTAGTTACTAGTATAGAAAATACCTAAATAATTTATCACTTAGCGCTTTAGTGTAAATGCAACCGCTGGTAGACTGAAGCCCTTACAATATGTACATAATTACTCTAATTTCGGAAACAACATGCGTACCAGTCAATATATACTCGCCACACTTAAAGAAACGCCTTCGGATGCTGAAATTGTATCGCATCAATTAATGCTTAGAGCCGGTATGATCCGTCGTGTCGCTTCGGGTTTATACACTTGGTTACCCACTGGGTTACGGGTACTTAGAAAAGTAGAAAATATCGTACGTGAAGAAATGAATAAAGCCAATGCGATTGAAATGCTGATGCCAGTAATTCAACCAGCAGATTTATGGGAAGAATCAGGTCGTTGGGATGAGTTTGGTCCTGAACTTATGCGTTTTACCGATCGTCATAATCGTACCTTTGCGCTTGGCCCAACTCACGAAGAAGTGATCACTGATTTTGTGCGTAAAGAAATTAGCAGCTATAAACAGCTACCAATTTCTTTATACCAAATACAAACTAAAGTGCGCGACGAACGTCGCCCGCGTTTTGGTGTAATGCGCGCCCGCGAATTTACAATGAAAGATGCCTATTCATTTCACTTAAGTGATGAGTGTTTAGATGCAACGTACCAAGTAATGCACAAAGCGTATTGTAATATTTTTGAGCGTTTAAACTTAGACTACCGCCCTGTTATTGCCGACACGGGTTCTATTGGTGGTAGCGTATCGCATGAGTTTCATGTACTTGCAGAATCTGGTGAAGACGCTATTGCATTTAGTGATGGCAGCGACTACGCAGCAAATATTGAAAAAGCAGAAGCACTTGCACCAAGCGAGCCACGCCCAACTGCAACAAAAGAGCTTAAAGCGTTTCCAACGCCTGACGCTAAAACAATTAACGAGCTTAAAAAGCACTACGGTGTTAAACCACATCGCGGTGTTAAAACATTAATCGTTTACGCTGCGCCTGATGAAAACGGGGTACGTGGTTTAGTTGCGCTAGTTTTACGCGGCGATCACGACCTTAACGAACTAAAAGCTGAAAAACACCCGTTAGTAGATTCTCCGCTTGAAATGGCAACAGAGGCAGACATTGTTGCTGCTATTGGTGCAAAACCTGGCTCATTAGGCCCGGTTGGCCTGTCTATGCCAATTATTGTTGATAGAAGCGCTAACATACTAGCTGACTTTGTTGCCGGCGCTAATAAAGACGACGAGCATTACAGCGGCATTAACTGGGATCGTGATGTAACTGATTATGAAGTTGCTGATATACGTAATATTGTAGAAGGCGATGCAAGCCCATGTGGCCAAGGCACTTTACAAATTAAACGTGGTATTGAAGTTGGCCATATTTTCCAACTTGGCACTAAATACTCACAAGCAATGAAGGCTGGCGTATTAAACGAATCAGGTAAAAACCAAATAATGACTATGGGTTGTTATGGTATTGGTGTGTCGCGTATTGTTGCTGCAGCAATCGAGCAAAACAACGACCAATACGGTATTATTTGGCCACAACCAATTGCACCGTTTGATTTAGCTATTGTGCCTATGAATATGCATAAGTCGCATCGCATTCCAGATATTGCTAACAACCTTTACCAAGGCTTAAAAGATGCTGGCCTTGATGTGTTATTTGATGACCGTAAAGAGCGCCCTGGCGTTATGTTTAACGACATGGAATTAATTGGCGTACCATTTACATTAGTTATTGGCGAGCGCAACCTTGATGAAAACAAAGTTGAACTTAAAAACCGCCGCACTGGTGAAAAGCTAATGATTGATATTGATACAGCAATCGATGCAATTAAAGCAGCTGTTAAAGGTTAAGCATAAAATACACTTAACTATAAATAAAAAAACCGCTTTAAAGCGGTTTTTTTATATCTAAAATATAATCACTTCAGCTAAAAAGGTGACTTATTAAAAGCCGCCTATTTCGCTTTAGTGTTAACTCAACCACGTAATAAGCTTGTCTTTTAACGTTTGCGGCTTAATTGGTTTAGTAATGTAGTCGTTCATACCGGCCGTTAAACAACGCTCTCTGTCGCCTTCCATTGCACTTGCTGTCATCGCAATGATAGGCACATGAATATATTCTATTCCGGCTTTGGCGTTTCTAATTTCGCTGGTGGTATCGTAGCCGTTTAAATTAGGCATTTGGCAATCCATTAAAATAACGTTAAAAGGTTGCTGTTTATTGCTCTTTAACGCCTCTAAAGCTTCAAGACCGTCAGATGCACAGGTGATTTTAACTTTAGTGTGCTTTAAAATCGCTTTAGCCACTTCTATGTTGATCATATTATCGTCAACTAAAAGCACATGATAAGCTGATAAGTCTGCATCTACAGGCTCTTCAATTAAGCTCTTTGGTGGGGTAATAACAAACTCGCTACTGGCACCAAATAAACTCGCTAATTTGTAACTAAACTCATCTTGGGTAAGCGGTTTATTTAAAATATGTAGATGATCAGGAAATACTTTTTTCGATTGTTTGTTCATCACCATATCACGCAAAATTAGTACATATTTTTTATCGTACTGTTTGCAAAAGCTAATCAGGGCATTAACTTGTGGATGGTCGTCGTCAATAATTAATAAGTCCGCTTCAAACTCATCATGCTCACTAAAGTAATCTAATCTAACAATATTACTTTTATCTACTTTGCATGTTTGCAGTAATAAATCGCACACATTGTTATACACATTATCGCGAGCAATTAATGCAGCAACATCAATACTGGTAGCAAGCTCAATACCGGTATTTAGCTTTTTCTGGGGTGCTACATGCAGCTCAACGGTTGCAGTAAAAGTGCTCCCTACCCCTTTTTCGCTTGTTAGCGATATATTACCACCCATTAATTGCGCTAGCTTTTTACAAATTGATAAACCCAAGCCGGTACCGCCAAAATGGCGTGTGGTGCTTGAATCTTCTTGGGTAAACACTTCAAATAGTTTATCTATATTTTCAGCTGCTATGCCAATTCCAGTGTCTTTAACCGCAAAACTCATCTGTAATTTAGTATCGGTAATGTATTTAGAGCCTATGGTTAAGCTAACTTCACCTTTGTGAGTAAACTTAAAAGCATTATTAACCAAATTAATTAAAATTTGCTTAAGGCGATGGCTGTCACCTACGACCATACGATCAACAATATTGTGGGTGTGTAAAAATACTTCAAGTCCTTTGCGTTGCCCTTGTAGCGCTAATGAGTTAATCATATCGCTGCACACGGTAACAACATCAAAGCTGTGATTATCAATATCGAGCTTACCTGCTTCTATTTTTGAAAAATCTAAAATATCATTAATTAAATTCATTAAAGAATTAGCACTGCTATTTGCAAGTTTTAAATAATGATGCTGTTGCTCTGATAAGCCATCTTCTTTAAGCATTTCTAGCATGCCTAATACCCCGTTCATAGGGGTGCGTATTTCGTGAGAAATATTAGCTACAAAGTCACTTTTAGCTTGGCTTGCTGCTAATGCTTCATCTATTGCGCGTTCAAGCTCTCGGGTTCTTTGCGAAACTTTAAGCTCTAAAGTGGTATTAACTCCCTCTAGTTCAGCTTGAATATTTTTAAGCGAACTTATGTCTCTTAAAATAGCCGCAACTTGATAACGCTCATTAAACACATCATAAATACTGCTGAGGGTTATTGAGTAGTAGTATTTATTGCCCGAACTGTCGGTGTGCATGGCTTCAAAGGGCATTTTAGAGCCATTTTTAATGGTTTCTCTTATGCATTGCTCATCTTCTTTATTTAAAGTAAATAAAGAAATAAAATTTACGTTATCACTCTCTAGTATATCGCCAAACACTTGCTTAGCTGTGTTATTAAATTGCACCACTTTACCCGACTCTGAAATGCTAAAAATAGCATCTAAGGAGTTTTCTATTACTGTGTTATTTTGCTCTTTTAACGAGTTAATAAGTAACTTTCGGTTTATAAAGCGCTGATACAGCATGGTCATAACTAAAAACACACCAAAAAATACAGCTAATGTAGTAATAAAGCTTTGGCGTCTCTCGCTCACTTTTGCTAATAATGTTTGCGTATCTGCACTCACAGCAAGCTCGAGTGGCAGCATGGCAATATCATTACCAAAATAAATACGCTTTTGCAGTGTGTATTGTTGTGGGTAGTTATTTAACGGCAGCGTTTTGTCTGCAGCCATATTTTGCGCGCCAACAGACTCTTGCTCCCAGGTTCTGCTTTTATTAAACTCAAACCCAAAGCGCAGCTCTGGGTTTGGATGATATAAAAACTCACCTTGGTTATTCATTAAATAAATTGCAGTGCCTTGCGGAGACTCAAAAGTGAGGCTTTTAAATAGTTGCTCTGCATAATAATTCGTAACTAAAACCGCAGAAACCTGTTTGTTTTTGTCAAATACAGGTTTTGCTACCCGAAAGGTACTGATATAAGGCTGCTGAATTTTACCATTTTCACGGTTGTAATTTATTGGCGAAATATAAACAGTGTGCTCATCAAGCATACTGGTTTTAATAACGTAATCTCGTTGGCCTTTTTGTTGTAATTGCTCGCCTTCGAGTATGGTAATTTTGCCTTGCTCGGTCCGATCAACCCTTACGACTTCTTGCCCGCCTTCTGCTAGCATTATATAACGCGCTTGTAATATGCTTTCGTCGGTGCGCATAAAGCCAGAAAATATACTCGCTAAGCGATTTTTCCAAATGGCCATAGGCGTTGCAGATGCTGGATCTGACAATTGATTTTCACTAGCGCGTGATATTGCTTTTATAGGTGGGGTTGCATCTAAAAATCGAATGGCGTTAACGCTGTCGGTAAAGTGTTTTTTTAACGATAATGTTTTAGTTTCGAGTTCGCGTTTTAGCTCTATTTGCGCCGTGTGATAAATTTCACTTCTTACTTTTTGCTCAAATATATACATTGAAGGCAACGCAATGATCATAAAAATCATTACGGCAAAAAGTATTAGCTTATTACTTTTTGCAACTCTAGATAAAAAATTTCGTTTTAACATTTACTATTACCTACACTATAGTACTTACATAAGTAGTCTAGATTGAGAAACAATAAACCTCAAAATTAATTACTTACCTCTTTTATTTGCAATAAAGAGTGCCAAATTATGAAGTGTATTCTACCACTACCATTGCTCTTAATGAAATAAACTAAACGCTATTTATATTTGTTTATAAATGAAAAAAGGCAGCGAGTGCTGCCTTCAAAACTTAAAGCTTTGTCTATTAACTATCTAAATAACACATCTTCGCGGTTAAACCATTTAACGCAAAAAGCTAATAAAATACCGGCAATAATAGCTGTAGCTAAAAATATTAGCCCTATTAGCGTGTAATCTACTGTGCCTTTAACTATTTCTTTTATTGCTAACGCTACATTAGTGACAGGAATAAACGCTGTTTTAACAGTCAGTTCCACATTTGGCATTAAGGCAATTATTACCGGAAAAATAACGCCCAGAGATAACGGTGTCATGTAGTTTTGCGCTTCTTTAAAGGTACGTGCGTAAATTGAAATAGCTAACGCTAGCGCAGAAAATATAGCCGCCAGTGGTAACAGTAATACAAAAATCATTAATAAATCAGAAACGGCTAAGCTACTAAATGCAACTTTAATAAATTCAAGATCCGCAAAAGTAATCGCCAAGGCTATCCACACTCCCATACTCAGCACAGTAATGGTTGTAGAGGCAATCGAAGTAGTTAAAAGGGTAATAAATTTACCTAAAACAAGTTGCGTACGGGTGATAGGTGTTAACAACAATGTCTCTAGGGTGCCACGTTCTTTTTCGCCTGCCCCTAAGTCAATGGCAGGATAAGTTGCTCCCATTAATACTAAAGGCACTAATAAATACGGTAAAAACCCACCTATTTTTTCACCTAAGTTTTCACGTTTATCGGCGGTATCTACTTTTACAACTTCAATTGGTTCAAGTATTGCTTTTTGCGTTGCTTCGTCAATGCCAAAACTAAGCAGCTTTTGTACTTGTAACGCATCGCTGTATTCTTGCGCTAGCTCTTTCACCCGCTGAAACAAAAAGTTAATAGACTTAGCGTCGTTAAACACTACCTGCCATTTGCTTTGCTGTGCATTATTTAACGTTTGCTGTGCATTGCTTGGTAAATAAATGCCCATATCAATATCGCCAGCAATCACTGCGGCTTTAAGCTGTGCAACACTATTAAAGGTTTTAGTGCCTTTATACTGCTCAAAACTTTTATGGTAAAACACTTTGTCGGTAAACTCTGGCGCATAGTCGCCGTTTACAATAGCGTAGGTATTTACTTTTTGCTCTGCATCCATAGCTGCTTGTGCGCTAATAAAGGCAACAACGGCAAAAATAAGTGGGAACACTGCAACTGGCACAGCCACTACAAATATGAGCGTTTTTTTATCGCGTAGTAACTCTCTTAATTCCTTTTTAAATACTTCAAACATCACGTTTCTCCGTTAATATGTTCATAAACGCTTGGTTAAGTTCTTCACTGTTACCTGTTTGTTTAAACTCTTCTACAGTGCCATCAAAACAGCTTACGCCTTCGTTAATCACTGCTACGCGGTCGCACAGTAAAGCAACTTCATCTAGGTGGTGCGTTGAAAAAACAACCGGTGTGCCTTGCGCTTTTAAACCTTTTATAAAGTTAATTACCGTTTGTGTGGTCATAATATCTAACCCGGTCGTTGGCTCATCTAAAACCACTACAGCAGGATAATGCACTACTGCGCGGGCAATATTGGCTTTTTGTTTCATTCCGGTTGAGAGGTTTTCTGCACGCTTATCTATAAATTTATGCATATCGAGCAAGGTAAATAGCTCTTCGCAGCGTGTTGCAATATCTTTTTTACTCATGCCATGGAGTTTTGCAAAATATTCGATGTTTTCTTTTACGGTTAAACGCCCGTATAAGCCGGTTGAACCCGATAGAAACCCAATCGATTTACGCCCCAGCAATGGCTTTTTTATTATGTCGTTACCGGCAATGGTAATACTGCCGGCATCGGGTTTTAAGGCAGTAGAAATCATTCTTAACGTGGTGGTTTTACCTGCGCCATTTGGTCCTAGCAGTCCAAGTACTTCGCCTTTTGCACAACGAAAGCTAACATCTCTAACTGAATGAAAATAATCTTTATCTTCGCGCGGGTCTATTTCATCTACTTTGTTTTTTTTATGATCTTTAGTTAGCTTAAATTTCTTTTTAAGGCCAATAACTTCTATCATGTTCGTATCCTTCGTTTTTCTCTAAAGTAATCCGTATTATTATAAAATGTGTCGTCGGTGTTGTCCTCATGCCACCCCGGAACACCTAGTAGTGGTAAAGGTGAAAGGAGTTTATTGTCGGCTAAACACTGATCGGTTTTTATCATCTCATAAAGTCTTTGATCTAGGTACTGGTATTGGGTAACTAAATCTTTACAAAATATTTCATCGGGTACAGTTACAAACAACGCTTTACCCGTTAAACCAATATAGGGTTTAGTTAGCATTTCGTAATTTGCATGGCCAAACATAAATGGTTTGATGGTTTTTCCCCACTGCGCTCTATGCTCAACAAACGCTGTTTTCCATTGATGATCGCGCAACCACTGTTGCCATTGGGTATTGCTAATAGCCAGTACAACACCGCATTCGTCAAATAAGGTTAGGGCATTGCGATGTTTGGTACGCTGCTTTGTGCCATGTACTGCAATATCTGCTACATGGCGTTGATTAATAAGCGCTTTGGTTTTAGGAAATAAACACCAAATAAAGCCACCAAATAAGTCGTGCCAATTTTCAGTACGCGTAGGCACCTGCCCTGTTTCAAAAATAACTTGCTCGTAATAACGCTCAGCAAAATCTATTTTTGCATCATCGACAAAGCTAATAGCCAAGTTATTGGCATTAATTGCGTTTAAGTGTGGGCTAAACCAGCTAGGCAGAGGCCAATTTTTTTGCTCATGTATATTAAACAACGTGCGCAAATGCTCAAAAGCGCCGCTTTGTAAGCAGCTTGGCTGAAATTCTTCTGGGGGAGTAAAACGCTTCATTATTATTTGTACTTACTAGTTTATACCTTAAATTTTGTAACAGTTTACCGCAAAAACTGGTTCTAATTAATAGAACTTCATATACTGGGTTATCTTAAAACAAAAATAGAGCCAATATGAAACGTTATTTCTCTCTTACCCTTATCACTGCTGCCGTATTAGCGGGCTGCGCTACAACAAGTATTACCTCCGATGATGTAACTAAGGGCTACAACAGTATTCAAGCTGATGAAATTGCTAAGCATGTAAAAGTGTTAGCATCGGATGAATTTGGTGGCCGTGCCCCTTCATCGCCAGGCGAAAAGCTAACGCTTGATTACCTAACAGCCCAATTTAAAGCCTTGGGTTTAAAGCCCGGTAATGGCAATAGCTTTTTACAAGAAGTTCCGCTGGTTTCGCTTGAAGCAGACTCAGACATGGTATTAAAAATTGGTGGTAAAAACTACCAATACAAAACAGACATGGTAATGGGCAGTAGTCGCATTAGCGAAAACCAAGCAATTGAAAACTCTGAGCTCGTATTTGTTGGTTACGGCGTTAATGCACCAGAGTATAACTGGAACGATTACGAAGGCTTAGATGTTAAAGGCAAAACGGTAGTAATGCTGGTAAACGATCCGGGCTTTGCAACTAAAAACCCTGATTTATTTACTGGCGATGCCATGACATATTATGGCCGTTGGACTTATAAATACGAAGAAGCGAGTCGTCAAGGTGCAGCGGGCGCAATTATTATTCACGAAACAGCACCGGCTTCATACCCTTGGTCTGTAGTAGAAAACTCGTGGAGTGGTGAGCAGTTTGGTTTTCAAAAAGAAAACAACAATATGGACCGTGTAGCGGTTGAAGGCTGGGTAACAACAGACGTAGCCAAAGAGCTGTTTAATAAAGCAGGGCTTGATTTTGATACACTAAAAGCCAATGCTGCAAAAGGCGCTTACCACGTTGATATGGGCGATTTGACTGCCTCTATAAAGATAAAAAACACCATTAAAAAGTCTATCTCGTATAACTTTATTGCCACTTTACCGGGCAGTGAAAAACCAGATGAACATGTTATTTATTCTGCACATTGGGATCACTTAGGCACTGATAAAAACCGCAAAGGGGATCAAATTTTTAATGGCGCGCACGATAATGCTACCGGTACGGCTGGTTTAATTGAAGTGGCTGAAGCCTTTACTAAATTACCTAAGCACCCTAGCCGTTCAATGACCTTTTTAGCGGTAACCGCTGAAGAGCAAGGCTTATTAGGGTCAAAATATTATGCAGCTAACCCTGTTATTGCTGCCAATAAAACCGTTGCTAACATTAATATGGACAGCTTAAATTTATTAGGCAAAGTGAAAGATATTAGCGTGGTAGGTATTGGTAAATCACAAATGGATGATTTATTAACAACGGTTGCGCTTGAGCAAGGCAGAACAATATCTGGCGATCCTAATCCTTCTTCGGGTGGTTACTATCGCTCTGATCACTTTGCTTTTGCAAACATGGGCATTCCAGCCATGTACGCAGGTGGTGGCACGCAAGCCTTTGACGAAGAAACTGCAAACTACCGTAAGCGTATGAGCTTAGTACTGCGTGGTTGTTATCATCAACCATGCGATCGCTACCGTGATGAATGGGATTTATCGGGCGCGGTGCAAGACCTACAATTATTTTATAAAGTAGGTTTTAATATTTCTGAGCAAGAGCAATGGCCAACGTGGAACACTAACTCTGAGTTCCAACGTAAGTAATTTAATCTTATCTAATCGAAAAACTCAAATGATATTGATTATCATTTGAGTGCAATGTAAAGTGTAGCTTAGTTACTTACTAGGCCACACTTTATGCAATTACTCTCACATAGTGGATTTATAACAGCCAATTCAAAACGCTTTATGGGTCAAAACAAACGCTTATTATTACCACTTTTTATATTAGTGTGTTTAGCCCTACCTAATTTACGCGCTATTACTATTACTGCACTCAGTGACGCATTTTTTCAGGTCAGTGTTTTTGTAGCAGCTACCTTACTAATTTACTACTATGCCATAGCACGTTTACCACAATTAGAGCTTAGTTATTTAAGCGCTAAGTCGCCTATTTTAGAAGTTGCTTTTGCATCTATACTAGGTGCATTACCAGGCTGTGGTGGTGCAATTATTGTTGTTACCCAATTTACAAAAGGCCAAGCCAGTTTTGGCGCTATTGTCGCGGTTTTAGCTGCAACAATGGGTGATGCGGCATTTTTACTACTTGCTACTCGCCCTACTGAAGGGGTAATTATTATGGGTATTGGCTTGGTTGTAGGAACTTTAAGCGGGTTGATAGTAAATGCTATTCATAAAAAAGGCTTTTTGCGACCACTCCCACAACAGCATAAACAACAGGTTATACAGCTACCAACAGCTATTATTAAAATATCTAAGCCGGTATGGATGGTTGCTATTGTTCCAAGCTTAATTATTGCTTTGTTAATTGCGTTTAATGTTGATTTTAACAAGTGGGATACTAATATACCTAACATTATTAGCTCTTTTGGCGCTGCAATGGCACTGTTTATTGTCAGTATTTGGGCGTATTCGTCTAAAGGAGAGAGCTATAAAGAAGTCACCGCAGAAGACGATGCATGTAAGCGTAATCCTCCCTCTAATATTACCAAGGTATTACAAGACACTCACTTTGTAACTGCGTGGGTCGTTGCGTCATTTATGTTATTTGAAATATTAGTAAATGTGGCAGGACTTGATTTAAAAGCATGGTTTTTACACTATGCGTATTTAGCACCACTTATAGCGGTATTAATCGGTTTTTTACCCGGTTGCGGGCCACAAATAATTGTTACCACTTTGTACATTCAAGGTATTATTCCATTTAGTGCTTTAACTGCAAATGCTATTTCTAACGATGGCGATGCGCTGTTTCCTGCCATAGCAATGGCACCAAAAGCCGCGCTCATAGCAACTTTTTATACTGCAATACCGGCTTTAGCCGTGGGTTATGGTTTATATTTTTGGTGAGTAAATAATACTTTTAAATACAGTAAACAAAAAACCAGCAGAAGCTGGTTTTTTTAATAACAATAAGCGCGTATGTTTAGCTCATCGCCATCATCATTACCGATGGGTTTTCTAAGTACGATTTCCAAAGGTTATTAAAACGAGCAATAGTGCCGCCATCAATCACGCGATGATCGCCAGACCAGCTCACCTGCATTATAGCTTTGCTTACCACTTGGCCGTTTTCATCAAAACGCGGTAAGTGCTGTAATTTACCCAAAGCAACAATAGCCACCTCTGGTTTATTAATAATAGGCGTCGCAATAGTGCCGCCAATTGCACCAATATTTGAAATACTAATAGTACCGCCTTTCAAATCATCTGGCGCAACACGACCTTCTCGCGCTGAGTCGGTTAAACGGGTTAAATCGTTTGCAACTTCTACAATACTTTTGCTCTGACACGATTTAATATTAGGCACTAATAAACCTATTTTTGAGTCAACTGCAATTCCAATATTATGATCGTTATAATAGGTAAGCTCGCTGCACTCATCATTTACTTTAGAGTTAAGTACTGGGTACTCTTTCATTGCAAGCGATAATGCTTTAACAAAAAACGGCATCATGGTTAGTTTAATACCTTGCGCTTTATACTGCTCTTTTAAACTAGAGCGAAGCGCAATTAGCTTAGTTAAGTCTACTTCATCACTAAAGGTAAAGTGTGGAATGGTCGAAACCGACGCCACCATTTGTTTAGCCATTGCCGCTTTTATGCCTTTAATTGGCTCTACACGTGTACCACCTGAGTGTGTAACTGATGTTTTTTGCTCATTACCACTGTGCAATGGTGAGGTATCGATAGTGTTAGGAACTTCGCCTTTTACAAACTCTTCTATGTCTTGTTTATAAATACGGCCATTTTTACCACTGCCCGGTACACAAGTTAAATCAACATCAAGCTCGCGTGCTTTACGACGAACCGCTGGCGATGCAACTGCTTTTTTATTCACAATTTTAGTTGTTTGCTCAGCTTTAATAGCCGCTGGTTTATCTGCTGCATTAGTTTGTGCTTTTACCACTGCTTGATTTATATCTGCATCGGCTTTAGCTGTGCGCCCTGCTACCGTCATTTGAAATAACGGGCTGTGCACTTTGGCTATTTCACCTTTTTGATAATACAGCTTATTTACAACACCGGTATATTTTGCCGGTATTTGTACCAAGGCTTTGTCTGTCATTACATCACAAACCGCTTGATCCTCAACTATTTCTTCACCTTCGGCAACTAACCAGTCAACAATTTCACACTCAACAATACCTTCGCCTATATCTGGCAAAATAAAATCTTCTAAGTGCTCGCTGCTATTATTACTGACAACCGTTTGAGCTGCTTTTTCAAGTGCTGCATCAGCTTCTTCGCTAACTGCTTCACCACTTACATTCATAGCAAATAATGGCCCATGAACCTTGGCAATTTCACCTTTTTGATAATAAAGCTTGGTAATTACCCCATCATGTACAGCGGGTATTTGCACTAATGCCTTGTCTGTCATTACATCACAAATAGGCTGATCTTCAGCCACAGTGTCACCTTCTGCCACAAGCCATTCAACAACTTCGCATTCAACTATGCCTTCACCAATATCGGGTAATATAAAATCTTTAGCCATGGTATCCCCTAAAAATCCATTGATTGTTTAATTGCGGCCAATACTTTTAATGCATCCGGTACATATTCTTTTTCAAGCGCTAACGGATACGGCGTATCTAAGCCACACACGCGCATAATTGGCGATTCTAAATGTAGGAAACATTCTTGACCAATGGTTGCCGCTATTTCTGCACCAAAGCCATTAGTAATTGGCGCTTCGTGGCTAACAATCAAGCGTCCAGTTTTAGTCACCGACTGTGCAATTGCCTCTACATCCCATGGTAAAATACTGCGTAAATCAATTACTTCGCAGCTAATGCCTTGTTCACTTGCTTGTTTGGCGGCGTCTTCTATTATTTCCATTTGCGCGCCCCACGCAAGTAAGGTCACGTCTGTACCTTGCTGTACTACCTCGGCTTTTCCAAGCTCAATGGTGTAATCTTCTTCTGGCACTTCGCCGATTGATGCGCGGTATAAGCGTTTTGGTTCAAAAAACAATACCGGGTTGTCATCTTTGATTGCCGCGCGTAATAAGCCTTTTGCTTGGTACGGGTTACGCGGCACAATAACTTTTAAGCCTGGTGTATGTGCAAAGTAAGCCTCGGGTGATTGTGAATGATACAAGCCCCCTGCAATTCCGCCGCCGTAAGGTGTACGAATAGTTAAATTACCCACATTAAACTCATTACCACTGCGGTAGCGAAATTTAGCTGATTCATTAACTATTTGGTCAAAGGCTGGAAATATATAATCTGCAAACTGAATTTCTGCCAGCGCTGGAGCGCCAAAAGCCGCTAAACCATTCGCAAAACCTAAAATACCTTGCTCTGTAAGCGGGGTATTAAATACACGGTGTTTACCGTACTTTTCTTGTAAGCCTGAGGTTGCTCTAAATACACCACCAAAGTAACCCACATCTTCGCCAAAAATACAGGCTTGTGGATGCTCTGCCATAGTAATGTCAAGTGCAGAGTTAATTGCGTGTAGCATGTTCATTTTAGCCATTACTTAATTCTCCCTGCTGTAACTGGGTAGGCATCTGGATGCAGTTTTATATGCGCTTTTAGTTGCTCATATTGGCGTTGCAATGATGGAATTGGGGTATCGTAAACATCTGATATTAATTCTTCTAAAGCTGGCTTTGCCACTACTTCGGCACGTTTTAGCGCAGCTAAAATTTCTTCACGAATTGATTCTTTAGCTTTTACATCGTCGGCTTCGTTTAGCCAGTCTTGCTTAATTAGCCATTTTCTAAACTTGTCGATTGGGCATACTTGATGATTAGCTTCTTCATCTTTAGAGCGATAACCACTTGGATCGTCTGAGGTAGAATGCGCACCTAAGCGATAAGCAATTGATTCAATTAAAATTGGCTCGCCTGTGCTCACTGCAATTTCACGGGCTTTTTTAGTTGCCGCATACACTGCAAGGGCATCTGTGCCATCAACACGAATTGTTTTAATACCGTAACCAACGCCACGAGAAGCAATGCCGTCACCTTTAAACTGCTCATCTGCAGGGGTCGAAATAGCATAACCATTATTACGGGCAAAAAATATTACCGGCGCTTGATGCACTGCGGCCATATTTACACCGGCATGAAAGTCCCCTTCAGACGCTGCGCCTTCACCAAAATAACAAATAGTGATGTTATCTATAGTGCTGGCAAGCTCACCTGTTTTAGCATCTATATGTTTAATTTTTTGACCATAAGCGTAGCCAGTCGCTTGTGGAATTTGTGTTCCTAATGGCGATGATATGGTCATATAGTTTAATGCTTTAGAACCATAATGAATCGGCATTTGACGGCCTTTGCCTAAATCCAGTTCATTAGAAAACATTTGGTTCATAAACTGATCAAGCGTAAAACCACGATAGTGAAGCGCCGCTTGTTCACGGTACTGAGCCATAATCATATCATTTTGATCAAGCGCAGCTGCAGAGGCTGTTACTGCAGCTTCTTCACCTAAACATTGCATATAAAAGCTAATGCGGCCTTGGCGCTGTGCACCTTGCATGCGCTCATCTAACAAACGTATAAAGCGCATGGTTTCGTATAATTTAATTGCGGTATGTTTTGAAATGTCGGGTGCGGTTGCACCTGGATGAATCTCGCCGTCCTCAGTTAAAATACTAAGGGTTGGAATAGTTAACGCATTGCCATCGATAAACTCAAGCTTATGGTTAATATTCAGCGATACGTTATTTGGATTACTCATAACCTACCTTCTTTTGTTGTCGATAAAACAGTGCCCATTAAATTATTATTGTGGGTTGATTGCTGCGAATAAACTTTGCAACATCTGCACTGTCTTTAATTAAAGCTGCCGACACTTTACGTTAACGTAAAGTGTTATTCAACAAATCTGTGACGAAACAAAACTAAATAGTGAGTATAAAAATGGCAAGTTAACTATACAGATATTTTACTATTTATTAATCATATAGTTAACTTATTACAACAAGTGGTCTGATCAGCTATTTTAAATAAAATTACTGTCTATCGCCATTGGCACAACGGTTAACAGCGCTCGCTGCCCAATAGCTACGTTTGCATTGGGGAAAATAATCGCTTCTCCTTGCACATCGGCGTAGTAAGGTGTATCGCCATCAGTAGCTAACAACTCACCCTTGGCAAAACCTGTGAAGTTTTCGGCCTGATCTGAAAATGGAAAACTAAATTCATTCTGCGTTCTATTTATGGTGCGGTGCACAGTAAACAACTCGAATTCATCTGCATTAAATTCTGGATATTCAACCTTATCTTGGCTAATTAATGCAGTGAGTGTTTGTTTGGTTTTTGCAAAGCGGCTCATGTCATTCTCACCAAAGGACTTAACTTGGCCAAGCTCGACCGTAAACGAATCGGCACCATGCACAAATGATGAATAATAACTAAAGGTGGTTGCTGGGGATTTCATCATTAATACGGTATTTACCCCACAACTTAATAAAAACTGTAATTGCGACTTTTTCCACGGTTTACCATGTAAATAAGGGTACACTGCAAACTTTTCGTTTTTAGAGCCACGAATTGCAGTATGTAAATCGTAATGGCAGCGGCTGCTACCTTGCTCACCTCGGCTAAAAAAGTCACTTACGTACTGCTCTAATTTGGCTGCACGGGTACGTTCGTTATTCATTGGTACGCCGTCTACGCTATGGTGGCCATTAAACAACCTGTTAAGGTTTTCTTCTACAAAACGCAAACCAATATTAATTGATTGCGGATTACCAAAAATAAATAAAACGCGCTGCTTTAGGAGCAGCTCACCGGCGATTATTTGTTTAATTAATTCGTCGCATATTTCGATTGGTGCGGTTTCGTTTCCGTGCACTGCACTTGAGTACACTACGTCTTTGCTTGAAACATTGGCCGGTTGAAACTCTATAACACCGGTATCATGAATAGTAACTACTGTGCCATTATTAAGGGTGAACTCCCCTGCGGCTAAGTGCCATTCGTTATTGCGGCTTAGCGTTAAAAAGTCGCCAGTTTGTTTTAATTCTTCGATGTAATCTGGAGTAGTGGCTGACATATGGATAAAAGCCCTTTGTAAAATTGAAATTATTATTATGCAATTAAAAACAAAAACGGCTGATTAAATCAGCCGTTTTTAAGTAATATAAGCGATATTAGCTAATAACTGAGTCTACTAGCTTTTTAGCTTCTTTTTCAAGTAGTGCTAAATGCGCTTCACCTTTAAACGACTCAAGGTAAATTTTGTATATATCTTCAGTACCCGATGGACGCGCTGCAAACCAACCACTTTCGGTAACTACTTTTAAACCACCAATTGGCGCATTATTACCTGGCGCATGGGTTAGCTTTTGTAAAATAGGTTCACCTGCGAGTGTATCGGCTTTAACGTCGTCGGCACTGAGGGCTTTTAAACGCGATTTTTGCGTGCTTGTAGCCGGTGCGTCTATACGTTTATAAAGCGGCGAGCCAAATTCTTGCTCTAACTCTTTATAAAGAGCAGACGGTGTTTTACCGGTAACAGCAAGTATTTCGGCCGCTAATAAGCCCATAATAAAGCCATCTTTGTCGGTACACCAAACACTGCCATCAAAACGTAAAAATGCGGCGCCAGCACTTTCTTCGCCGCCAAAGGCTAACTTGCCTTTATTTAACCCTTCAACAAACCATTTAAAGCCAACCGGTACTTCTTTTACTTTACGGCCATTACGCTCAGTAACTTTGTCGATCATGGAGCTGGAAACTAACGTTTTGCCAATTTGCACATTTGCGTTCCAGTCTCGATTTTTAAGCAAATAATCAATCGCAACCGCTAAAAAGTGATTAGGGTTCATTAAACCATCTGGCGTTACTATGCCATGGCGGTCGTAATCTGGATCGTTACCAATGGCAATATCAAAATCATCTTTAAGCGCAATAAGGTTGGCCATTGAATAAGGTGATGAGCAATCCATACGAATTTTGCCATCTTTATCAAGTGGCATAAATGCAAAACGAGGATCAACAACATCATTTACAACGCTAATGTCTAAATTATATTTTTTAGCGATAACCGGCCAAAAATTAATGCCTGAGCCGCCCAGCGGATCAACGCCAATTTTGATACCCGCTTCGCTAATCGCTTTTAAATTAACAATATTTTCTAGATCATTAATATACGGGGTCATTAAGTCTTGGTATTTAATAAACCCTGAGCGCGAGGCTTTAGCAAACGGAAATAATTCCACTTCAACTAAGTCCTCTAGTAATAACTGATTAGCTCTGTCTTCTATCCATTTAGTTACGTCGGTATCGGCAGGCCCGCCATCGGGTGGGTTGTATTTAAACCCGCCATCCTCTGGTGGGTTATGCGAAGGCGTAACTACAATGCCGTCGGCTAATTCATTTGGGTGCAGCTTGTTGTAACTTACAATAGCGTGGCTAATTACCGGTGTTGGAGTAAAGTCACCATCGTCTTGGGTGATCACTTGCACTTCGTTGGCTACTAATACTTCTATTGCCGAATTAAAGGCCGCTTCACTTAAAGCGTGGGTGTCTTTTCCTAAAAATAACGGGCCAAAAATATCGTTTTGTTTTCTGTAGTCACAAATAGCTTGAGTAATAGAGAGTATGTGCGACTCGTTAAATTTAACATCGTAGGAGCAACCACGATGCCCTGATGTACCAAATGCAACACAATGCTCTGGATTCTGCTCAAGGTCTGGCTCATTTAAATAATACGCAGATACTAATTTAGGTACATTTATTAATACCGATTGTGGAGCTGGTTTGCCCGCACCTGGATGAATAGCCATAGTATTTCCTTACAGGTAGTCGCGAATTTTTTCAGCTTGTTCTGTGCTATAACCTAAACACAAAGCAACTTCATGAAGCATCATTTTTTTACGTGTAGTGTTAGAGTTTGTCATTACCCAGTACTCACTGTCGGTGATGTTTTTAGGGTTCATACTGCTACCACTATTAACTAAGTCTTCTTTGCTAGTAGCAAAGTAAACGCGATCACGGCCT
This sequence comes from Pseudoalteromonas sp. MIP2626, assembly GCF_013414205.1. Lineage (NCBI taxonomy): Bacteria > Pseudomonadati > Pseudomonadota > Gammaproteobacteria > Alteromonadales > Pseudoalteromonadaceae > Pseudoalteromonas > Pseudoalteromonas sp. MIP2626. Next base: position 82,552 of record NZ_JAATTW010000004.1, on the reverse strand, counting down.
TTGATATCTAATACGGCGCGAAAGTCAGTTTTATGGGTACGGTAAAATGCACTTAAAATAAATAAAAAACGACCCACAACGCCTTTTTGCATTGCCAACTCTTCTTTATTTAATACATTAAATACATTCGCATTTTTTTGCTGCACAGACTTCTCAGCTACTGCACTTGGCTTAGCAGCAAGCGCAGGTGTTTGCTCTGCTACAGGGGGAACTTTAGGCAAGGTAGTTGTTGTTTGATTATTTTGATTAAGCTCTACGTTTGCGGTCTGAATTTTTTCGCCGCTCAGATTTAATAAACGACGTAAAATAGTGGATGCGCTCTCACCAATACTTTGCGTATTGCTGGCAATATACTGATATAACTCGTCGTCTATGTCGATTTGTTTCATGTTCTTCCTGTCATTACGGCCACATTTTTCTTTCCGTGTGATTATACCCAAACCAGTTAGAAATGCGAGTTACAACAAACCCCGCTGTAAACATATATTTTAAATTACTTATGTGCGCTATTTAAATTACTATTTAGCACGATTAAATAGCTAAATATTGTTGATAAAACAGGCTACAGCCCAATATTATATTTTGTGACTGTATTTTTTGCTTTTTAAGCAAATGCTCGTCACACTATGGCGAATTTTACACTGAGGCTAATATGCAGTTAAATTATAAGCAACAAGGGCAAGGCCCACATGTTATTTTAATTCATGGGCTTTTTGGATCATTAGAGAACTTAAACGTGATCGCAAAACCCCTTAGTGAATTTTATACCGTAACCAATGTCGATTTACGTAACCATGGCAAATCGCCCCATAGCGATACAATGACTTATGCGGCAATGGCCCAAGATATTATTGAATTATTAACGCATTTGAACATAGATAAAGCGCACATTATAGGCCACTCTATGGGCGGAAAAGTAGCAATGGAATTGGCATTAACCCATCCAGAGCACGTTAATAAATTAATTGTGCTTGATATAGCACCTGTTAGTTACCCTGCTCGCCACACTAAAATTATTCAAGCGCTTAAAGCGGTTGCAAACGAATCTATTACAGATAGAAAGCATGCCGATGCAATTATGCAGCCTTTTATAGACGAGATGGGTGTGCGTCAGTTTTTATTAAAAAGTTTAGCTAAAAACGATGAAGGCAATTTTGCATGGCGGTTTAATTTATTGAGTCTTGATAAAAATTATTCGATAATTACCGACAATGTTAATGAAAACAATTCTTGTTTGTGCGACACTCTATTTATTAAAGGTAATGATTCTGACTATATATTAGCTGAGCATAGAGCGGCTATTAAGGCGCGCTTTAGTAATGCCAGTGCCAAAATAATTCACGGTGCTGGCCACTGGTTGCATGCGCAAAAGCCATTAGCAGTGAATAAAGCAATAAATGACTTTTTAACTGCGATTTAAACTCATTTTAATCGCCTGTTTTTGATTTTGCGTACTAAAAAGTCGTATATTTATATGCTATAGTATGCGCCGTTTAATTTAAAGGTTACACGTTGATGGTCAGTCAGTTAATTAACGAATTTGATACCTTAGGGTTGTATTTTGGCTTAGCCGGTATTTTTATATTTATCGGTATGGCAATTAAAGACGTACTAAAAAGCGGCAATGTACCCAAGTTTGGTCGTTACATTGTTTGGGCTGTACTCTTTTTAGGGTGTTCTGGCTTTATTGCTAAAGGACTTATTCAAGTATTTTGGCAAGGCGCAGGTGTAGGTTAAGCATGGCCAAGTCAGAAACAGATAGAACAACGCTCGATTTATTTGAATACGAAAAACGCCCAGGCAGACCTAAAACCAATCCCCTTCCACGGGATATGCAGTTAAAGGTTAATAAACGTAATCAAATAAAAAGAGATAAAGCACGTGGTTTAAAGCGTGTTGAATTTAAAGTTTCTTCACAGTTATATCAGGCACTTAGTGATATGGCAGATGCACAAAATATTAGCCGCAGTGTGTTGATTGAAACAATTTTACAAGAAAGATTGGCTATTGATAGATAAAAGGTTTAATCCATGGCAAGTGTAGGCATTTTTTTCGGAAGTGACACAGGTAATACAGAACACGTAGCAAAAATGATCCAAAAAGAATTGGGTAAAAAGCTCGTAGCTGTACATGATATTGCAAAAAGCTCTAAAGAAGAGATTGCGGAATTTGATTTAATCTTATTTGGTATTCCTACTTGGTATTATGGCGAAGCGCAATGTGATTGGGATGATTTTTTTCCTGAGCTTGAAGAAGTAGACTTTGAAGGTAAGCTGGTTGCTATTTTTGGTTGTGGTGACCAAGAAGACTACGCAGAGTACTTTTTAGATGCAATGGGCATGATTAACGATATAGTTACTGAACGTGGTGCTATTGTGGTTGGTCATTGGCCAAGTGAAAGTTATAACTTTGAAGCATCTAAAGGTATTGCTGATGACAAACATTTTGTTGGTTTAGGTATCGATGAAGACCGTCAACCAGAACTCACTGAGCAGCGTGTTAAAGCCTGGTCTGCCCAAGTTTATGAAGAAATGTGTTTAAGCGAACTTGCTGATTAACTTTATTTTTTCTTGGTTTTTGCTTAAATTAGTAGCAATATATTAGTAAATGCGTTTTTATCGGTATTTATTAGCTTTGACCTTTGCACTTAGTAGCTAGGCACGTTACCCTTACCGGTTGATGTGTCGTGTACATCTATTCGTGTACATCCTTGCAAGGTGTCTAGTATAACCAAACAAAATTGAGACAGATTTAATGACTGATCATAATTTGGAATTAAAAAAAGCCGGTTTAAAGGTTACTTTACCGCGAATTAAGATTTTAGAGATTTTACAATCACCTGATAACCAGCATATTAGTGCTGAGGATGTTTATAAAATTCTTCTAGATTTGGGTGAAGAAATCGGTCTTGCAACTGTATATCGCGTACTTAATCAATTTGATGACGCTGGTATTGTTACTCGCCATCACTTTGAAGGTGGTAAATCAGTATTTGAACTTGCAACCAGCACTCACCATGACCACTTAGTATGTCTAAAATGTGGTAAAGTGGTTGAGTTTGAAGATGATGTTATTGAACGTCGCCAACTTGAAGTTGCTGAAAGAAATGGTATTAAATTAACCAATCATTCTTTATATTTGTATGGTGAATGCGAAGACAAAGAAGCGTGCAAAAATTTTGCTAATAATATAAGTTAAGCTTGTATTATAAACAAAAAAAACCTGCTTAATGCAGGTTTTTTTGTCAGTAAAATTCCCAGTACTCATTACTAACACTTCCTAGGTAATAATGAGTACAGAGGCGTTAACCTTTACTGGGTTTTTGACCATGAGTCACGCAGACCCACTGTTTGATTAAATACTATGTTTTTCGCTTTTGAATCTCGCGAAAAATAGCCAGTACGTTCAAACTGAAAACCTTGCTCGGCTGCTGAATTAGCCAACGATGGCTCTAACTTAGCATTCGTTAAAATAACTAATGAGTCAGGGTTTAAGGTGCTTTCAAACTCATCGGCTGCTGCTGGGTTTGGTACGCTAAATAAACGGTCATACAAACGTACTTCTGCTGTAATCGCTTCACTTGCCGATACCCAATGAATAACCCCTTTAACTTTACGACCATCACTTGGGTTTTTACCTAGCGTTTCTGGATCATAAGTACAGTAAATAGTGGTAATTTCACCGTTTTCGTCTTTTTCAACACGCTGTGCTTTAATAACATAAGCACCACGTAAGCGTACTTCTTTATCAAGTACTAAACGTTTGAACTTGTTATTAGCTTCTTCTTTAAAGTCTTCACGTTCAATATAAATTTCACGTGTAAATGGCACATCACGACGACCCATTTCTTCTTTATTTGGGTGATTAGCCACAGATAAGGTTTCTACTTTATCAGCATCATAGTTTTCAATAACGATTTTAACGGGATCAAGTACCGCCATTGCACGTGGTGCATTTTCGTTAAGATCTTCACGAATACAGGCTTCAAGCATGCCCATTTCAACCATGTTTTCTTGTTTGGTTACACCAATACGTAAGCAGAACTCACGAATGGAGGCTGGGGTATAACCACGACGACGTAAGCCTGCAATCGTAGGCATACGTGGATCATCCCACCCTTCTACATGATTATTCACTACTAAGTCGCTGAGCTTACGCTTAGACATAATAGTGTACTCTAGGTTTAAGCGTGAAAACTCAATTTGTTGTGGATGACACTCTAAACTGATGTTATCAAGTACCCAGTCATATAAACGACGGTTATCTTGAAACTCCAGTGTACACAATGAATGAGTAATACCTTCTAGCGCATCAGAAATACAGTGAGTAAAGTCGTACATTGGGTAAATGCACCACTTATCTGCAGTTTGATGATGATGAGCAAAGCGTACACGATAAATAATAGGATCGCGAAGCACCATAAATGAGCTTGCCATATCAATTTTAGCGCGCAGTACACACTCGCCTTCTTTAAACTCGCCATTACGCATTTTTTCAAATAACGCGAGATTCTCATCACTTGCTGTATCGCGGTATGGGCTGTTTTTACCCGGCTCTTTTAATGTGCCACGGTATTCACGGGCTTGATCTGCCGTTAAAAAGCACACATACGCTAAGCCTTTATTTATTAGCTCAACTGCATAATCGTATAATATATCGAAGTAATTAGACGAGTATTTAATTTCGCCATCCCAATTAAAGCCTAACCACTGCACGTCTTCTTTAATAGAATTAACGTAGTTAATATCTTCTTTTTCTGGGTTTGTATCGTCAAAGCGTAAGTTACATAAACCGTTATAGTCTTTTGCGATGCCAAAATTTAAACAAATTGATTTTGCATGGCCAATGTGTAAAAAACCATTTGGTTCGGGTGGAAAACGAGTATGCGTAGACGCATGCTTTCCACTTGCTAAATCTTGGTCAATGCGGGTTCTAATAAAATTACTTGGGCGATTCTCGATTTCCGCCATAGGAGTATGATCCTCAAAATAGTGCGTGATAACAAAACTAATGCATTATTACAAAAACATACACTAACATACAGCAATAGATTAAGGTTTATTTTAGATCTTGGTTAACTTTAATTCAGTAACGAGTCAGTTAATGAATAAACTTTGTTTTAGCGCAATAATAACGTCATCAAAGGCCATTATAGTAAGCAAATAACCTGACTTAAAGGAACCATGATGGCTATACAAAATCAACACCGTGTTTATATTCCAACCAATGCCCGTACCAATCACTACCTTTTAGCTGAAATAACCCCTACCACTGATTTTTATAAAAGCTTTAGTAATATTAACTGTTGTTATGAGCGTATAGCACGTGAGCTTTTTTCTTGCTGTGATGAGCTTGGCTTACACAATGTGCATTTATTAGCGAACGACAAACTACCTGTAGTACGCTTTAACGATGAGTCGTATCAGCTTGAAACGAATAAACAAATGTTGTTTTTTTATAACCCTCGCTACCACGAAGCACATAAAGCGTACTACACTGAAAATATAGCCAGTAAAAAAATCAGGCTGTTATTTTTAGCAACCGGTGACGATCTGCGTGCAAATTCAGCACTGTTTCATAGCAAAGTACAAAAGGTATTAAATAATTTACAACAGCAGTTATTTTTAGAACAACCACTGTTTAAACTGCGCGATCATCAACATTTAACCTATGACTTATTTGCTAAAGATAAAGGCAATAAACAAACCTACGGTTATAAACTGCGTAGCCTCTACCCTCGCTACCAGTCAAGGCAGTGTAATATTCCCAGTGATCATGCCCAAATGAGCTATGCAACCTTCGCTATTCCAGTGTCACGAGCAATCAAAACGCAATTTCAAACACAAATAAATAATCGTGATTTTAAGCAATTTTATACATACTTTACCGATTTATTTACCCAAATTTGTAATACCAATAAGTTAACCCACGGGGCTATGGTTGCTAATGGCGCTATACCAATTATTCGTAATAGCAGCATTGATAAAAATGACGGTAATCAAGAATTACAAAAGTTAAGCTTTGACATAGAGACTGATCAAGTGCAAATTAAAGCGCTATTTAATGAAGATAAATTAGTAGAAACACTGCATTTTGTAGTGGTAGCTGCGCAGCATAATAATAATGAAATGGGCTATGGGCGGTTTATGAATCAAGTAGAGAAAACGATTCATACTTTGTGCGATGAGTTAGCTATAAATAAACAACGCCAAGATTTATCAGTGCGGTTTTATCAGCATATAAGCTACCTATACTAAGTGTAAAAGTAAAAGTGCAGATAACAAAAAGGCTCGCATTAGCGAGCCTTTTTAGAGCAAAAAAGCGATTACCAGCCTGTTTTCTCTTTAAGTGCTTTACCGATATCAGCAAGTGAACGTACAGTTTTTACGCCCGCAGCTTCTAGTGCAGCAAATTTCTCATCAGCAGTACCTTTACCACCGGCAATGATTGCGCCAGCGTGACCCATACGCTTACCTTCTGGTGCAGTAACACCAGCAATGTAAGATACTACAGGTTTAGTAACGTGTGCTTTGATGTACTCTGCAGCTTCTTCTTCTGCAGTACCACCAATTTCACCGATCATTACGATCGCTTCAGTTTGTGGATCTTTTTCGAACATTTCTAAAACGTCGATAAAGTTAGTACCTGGAATTGGGTCGCCACCAATACCAACACATGTAGACTGACCAAAACCAGCATCAGTAGTTTGCTTAACTGCTTCGTACGTTAATGTACCAGAGCGAGAAACAATACCTACTTTACCAGGTTTGTGGATATGACCAGGCATGATACCAATCTTAGTTTCACCAGGAGTAATAACACCTGGGCAGTTAGGACCGATCATACGTGTACCTGTTTGATCTAGTTTGATTTTAACATCAACCATATCAAGTGTAGGAATACCTTCAGTGATACAAACAATCAGCTCGATGCCTGCATCGATTGCTTCTAAGATTGCATCTTTACAAAAAGGTGCTGGTACATAGATAACAGACGCAGTTGCGCCAGTTTCTTGTACTGCTTCACGCACTGTATTGAATACAGGAAGACCAAGGTGCGTTTGACCGCCTTTACCTGGGCTTACGCCACCAACCATTTGTGTACCGTACTCAAGCGCTTGCTCTGAGTGGAAAGTACCTTGGCCACCGGTGAAACCTTGACAGATAACTTTTGTATCTTTATTGATTAATACAGACATTATTTGCCCTCCGCAGCAGCAACTACTTTTTCAGCAGCGTCTGTTAGTGATTCAGCAGCGATGATGTCTAGACCAGAGTTTTTAAGAACTTCACGGCCTAGTTCAGCGTTAGTACCTTCTAAACGTACAACTACTGGTACGTTTACGCCTACTTCTTTAACTGCGCCAATGATGCCTTCAGCAATCATGTCACAACGTACGATGCCGCCAAAGATGTTAACTAAAACAGCTTTAACATTATCATCAGAAAGAATGATTTTGAATGCTTCAGAAACACGTTCTTTAGTCGCGCCGCCGCCAACATCTAGGAAGTTAGCCGGTTTGCCACCGTGTAGATTTACGATGTCCATAGTACCCATTGCTAGGCCTGCACCGTTAACCATACAACCAACGTTGCCATCTAGCGCTACGTAGTTAAGCTCAAAGCTTGCTGCATGTGCTTCACGTGAATCTTCTTGTGAAGGATCGTGGAATTCACGGATTTTAGGTTGACGGTAAAGTGCATTACCATCGATACCGATTTTGCCGTCAAGACAGTGAAGGTTACCTTCGTCTGTGATCACAAGCGGGTTGATTTCAAGTAATGCGAAATCAAAATCAGTGAACATTTTACCAAGACCCATAAAGATCTTAACAAACTGTTTCATTTGTACTGGGTTAAGACCCAATTTGAAACCTAGTTCACGTGCTTGATAAGCTTGAGGACCTACTAATGGGTCGATCTCAGCTTTATGGATAAGCTCAGGTGTTTCCTCAGCAACAGTTTCAATTTCAACGCCGCCTTCAGTAGACGCCATGAAAACAACTTTGCGAGATGCACGGTCAACAACTGCACCTAGGTACAATTCGTTGGCGATGTCAGTACAGCTTTCTACTAAAATTTTAGCAACTGGCTGGCCTTTCTCGTCTGTTTGGTAAGTAACTAGGTTTTTACCTAACCAGTTAGCTGCAAACGCTTTAACTTCGTCGATAGTTTTTACTAGCTTTACACCGCCAGCTTTACCACGTCCACCTGCGTGAACCTGAGTTTTAACAACCCACATATCGCCGCCAATTTTTTCAGCAGCAGCTGCAGCTTCTTCAGGTGTATCGCAAGCGTAACCTGTAGAAACTGGTAAACCATATTCGGCAAAAAGTTGTTTTGCCTGATACTCATGCAAATTCATGATGCTTTATCCAAATTTTTATACTAAAAGAGCCGAATATTTTTTCAAATAAACAACTATCCCAAATTGCGACCATAGTATAGATCCCAAGGCTTAACATGAAAACCCCAGTATGACCAAAGGCGCAAAAAAAAAGCTGTGAATGTTCATTCACAGCTTACATTTCATACAACTAAATTAAACATCCAGTAATAAGCGTGTTGGATCTTCAAGTAACTCTTTAATTGTTACTAAGAAGCCAACAGATTCTTTGCCATCAATGATGCGGTGGTCATAAGAAAGTGCTAAATACATCATAGGAAGTATTTCTACTTTACCGTTTACAGCCATTGGACGATCTTGGATTTTATGCATACCCAAAATTGAAGACTGCGGTAAATTAATGATAGGAGTAGATAGTAAAGAACCAAATACACCGCCATTTGTAATAGTGAAGTTACCACCCGTCATATCATCAAGTGTTAGCTTACCATCACGACCTTTTAGTGCTAGCTCACGAATACCTTTTTCGATTTCTGCAACTGATAACTTGTCACAATCTTTAAGTACTGGCGTTACTAGACCACGAGGTGTAGATACAGCGATGCTGATGTCGAAGTAGTTGTGATAAACAATATCGTCACCATCAATTGATGCATTTACATCTGGGAAGCGCTTAAGTGCTTCAGTAACCGCTTTCACGTAGAAAGACATGAAACCTAAACGAATACCGTGGCGCTTTTCAAACACTTCTTGATACTGCTTACGAAGGCTCATGATAGGTTCCATGTTCACTTCGTTGAATGTTGTTAACATTGCAGTTGAGTTTTTCGCTTCAAGTAAGCGCTTAGCAATTGTTTTACGTAAACGCGTCATAGGAACACGTTTTTGTGTACGATCGCCCATTGCTGCTGCAGGTGCCGCCGCTGGTGCTGCTTTTGCCGCTGGTGCAGGTGCTTTTAAGAAAGTATCTACGTCTTCTTTAGTTACACGACCGTTTTTACCCGTGCCTTTAATTTTTGCAGCGTCTAGGCCTTTTTCAGCAATTAAACGACGTACTGAAGGTGTTAACACATCAGAGCTGTCGTTTGACTCACTTGCTGCTGGTGCAGCTGCGTCTGCTTTTTTAGCTGGTGCTGCTGGAGCGCCGCCCGCTTTAACCGAACCAATTACTTGCTCGCCTAATACAGTGTCGCCTTCGCCGTGGATTATTTCACCCATGATACCGTCTTCTTGAGCAACAACCTCAAGTACCACTTTATCAGTTTCAATATCTACTAAGTTTTGATCGCGAGTTACTGCGTCGCCTGCTTGTACATGCCATGTAGCAATTGTTGCGTCTGCAACTGATTCTGGAAGTACAGGAACTTTAATATCCACTTCTTTACCTTCTGATGCTGGTGCTGATTGCGCCGCTGGCGCGTCTTCTGATTTAGTTGCTGCAGATTCTTCAGTTGAAGAGTCTTCTTTTGGTGCATCTTCACTTGCTGGTGCTGCATCAGCATCGCCAAGTAAACCGATAACTTGATCGCCAAGTACCGTAGCGCCTTCTTCTTGTGTAATTTCAGTAATCACACCGTCATGTTGCGCAACAACTTCTAAAACCACTTTATCTGTTTCAATGTCTACTAAGTTTTGGTCGCGAGTTACTTTGTCGCCAACACTTACATGCCATGTAGCAACGGTAGCATCTGCAACCGACTCAGGAAGAACAGGAACTTTAATTTCTGTGCTCATTGCTTATCCTTTATTTTCGATAGTAAGCGCGTCGGCAACGAGCGCTTGTTGTTCTTTAGTATGTACTGACATATAACCACATGCTGGTGATGCTGAAGCCTTACGACCCGCATACGTTAGTTTAGCGTTTTGTGGAATAGCATCTTTGAAGTGATGTTGCGAGCAATACCATGCACCTTGGTTTTGCGGCTCTTCTTGACACCATACAAAATCAGTTACGTGCTGGTAACGCTCTATAATAGTTTTCATTTCGTCGTGTGGGAACGGGTAAAGCTGCTCTACACGTACGATAGCAATATTATCTTGTTCAAGCTTGCGGCGCTCTTGTAATAGTTCATAGTAAACTTTACCACTACAAAAAATAACGCGCTCTACTTTCTCAGGGTTAATATCATCAATTTCGTCAATCACATTATGAAAAACACCTGCAGAGAGTTCTTCTAGCGAAGACACTGCTAACGGATGGCGTAGTAATGACTTAGGCGTCATAACAATCAGTGGACGACGCAATGGTCTAACTGATTGACGACGAAGCATTGCATATACTTGCGCTGGCGTTGAAGGTACACATACTTGCATATTGTGATCAGCACAAAGTTGTAAAAAGCGCTCTAAGCGTGCAGAGCTGTGCTCTGGACCTTGGCCTTCGTAACCATGTGGTAATAAAATAGTAAGGCCGCATAAACGCCCCCACTTTTGCTCACCCGAGCTTAAAAACTGATCAAATACAACTTGTGCGCCGTTTGCAAAGTCACCAAACTGTGCTTCCCAAATAATTAATGACGTTGGCTCTGCCGTTGCGTAACCATATTCAAAAGCAACAACCGCTTCTTCAGAAAGAACTGAATCGAATACTTGGAAAGTACCTTGATCTTTACCAACATGCTCAAGTGGAGTGTAAGTCGCACCATCGGCTTGACTATGTACTACCGCATGGCGATGGAAGAAAGTACCACGACCAGAATCTTGTCCAGTAAAACGAATATCTGTGCCTTCTGCTGCAATAGTTGCATAAGCTAGTGTTTCTGCCATGCCCCAATCAAGCGGCTTTTCGCCAGATGCCATTAGCTTACGATCGTCGTAAATTTTCTTCACGCGCGATTGCGCTTTATGACTCTCTGGGTAGCTAGACACTATGTTGCCAAGCTCTTTTAGTTTTTCAACCGAGACACTTGCATCGTAATCAACACTCCATTCATGGCCAACATACTTTGCCCAATCTGATGAATGTGATGTTTCTGGCTGTATTTCATCAACCACACAATTACCTTCGTCTAAACCATTACGGTAATCATCAACAAGTGCTTTAACCTCATCTTCAGTGAATGAGCCTTCGGCAATTAATTGATCAGCGTAAATTAAACGTGGAACTGGATGCTTTTTAATTTTTTGATACATAACAGGCTGAGTAGCATTAGGCTCATCAGCTTCGTTATGACCATGGCGACGGTAACAAACAAGGTCAATTACAACGTCACGCTTAAATTGGTTTCTGAAATCAAGTGCCAGTTGAGTAACAAATGCCACTGCTTCTGGATCGTCAGAATTAACATGAAATATTGGCGACTGCACCATTTTAGCAATGTCAGTACAGTATGGAGTAGAACGTACATCGTCTTGTTTAGACGTTGTAAAACCAACTTGGTTATTTACTACTATACGAATACTACCGCCACAGCTAAAGGCGTTTGTTTGTGACATGTTAAATGTTTCTTGTACAACACCTTGACCAGCAATTGCTGAGTCGCCATGAATTGTAATTGGCAGTGCTTTAATACCTGAGCTGTCACCTAAGCGGTCTAAACGAGCACGTACTGAGCCCATAACCACTGGATTTACAATTTCAAGATGCGATGGGTTAAACGCAAGTGCCATGTGCACATTGCCACCTTTAGTAGCAAAGTCAGATGAGTAACCCATGTGGTATTTAACATCACCCGAGCTTAACGTGTCTTTGTGTTTACCGGCAAACTCATCAAATAACTCTGATGGATTTTTACCAAGTACGTTCACAAGAACGTTTAAACGGCCGCGGTGAGCCATACCAATAACAGCTTCTTTTTGGCCACTTTCACCAGCGCGGTGAATCAGCTCTTTAAGCATAGGTACTAACGCATCGCCACCTTCAAGTGAGAAGCGCTTAGCACCTGGGAACTTAGCCCCTAAATATTTTTCAAGACCATCGGCTGCGGTTAATCCTTTAAGGATACGTAGCTTTTCGTCTTTATTGAATTTTGGCCTAGACTGAACAGACTCTAAACGCTGTTGTAACCAACGTTTTTCTTCTGTTGATGTGATGTGCATATACTCGGCGCCAATAGAACCACAATATGTGGTTTTTAGTGCTTGGTATAACTCACCTAGAGGCATAGTATCGCGCCCTACAGCAAACGATCCTACATTAAATTCGCGGTCAAAGTCAGCATTGGATAGGTCGTGGTAATCTAGCTCTAAATCTCGTACGCGCTCTCGCTGCCAAATACCTAACGGATCTAAGTTAGCATTTTGGTGTCCACGAAAACGGAAAGCATTAATAAGTTGCAATACTTTAACCTGTTTAAGGTCACCGCCACTGCCCTCTGCTACCACTACTTCTCTATGCTTGTTTTTAGCAAGCGCCGCAAACTGTGCTCGAACTTCTGAATGTTTTACTTCAACATCCACACCATCAACTTTAGGTAATTGTTCAAACACTTCTCGCCATTCTTCTGGCACCGAAGTCGCATCGTCTAAATACGCTTCATAAAGCTCTTCAATATAAGCAACGTTACCGCCGTTTAAATGTGAAGATTCTAGCCATGCCTTCATCACACCTTCGTGCATTTATAAGCCCTTTTCTTTAGCGCAGAAATTAATAGTTATGATAACAGGATGACTAATTAGTATTAGCCATCCTACATTTACTAAGTAATTAAACCGCTCGGTTTAATAACATAGATTTTATTTGTCCAATTGCTTTGGTCGGATTAAGACCTTTAGGACAAACGCTAACACAGTTCATTATACTGTGGCAACGGAACACACTGAAAGCATCGTCTAAGTCAGCTAAACGCTCTTCTGTTGCTGTATCTCGGCTATCAGCCAAGAAACGGTAAGCATGAAGAAGGCCTGCTGGACCAATGAACTTGTCTGGATTCCACCAGAACGAAGGACACGATGTTGAACAACATGCACATAAAATACACTCATAAAGCCCATCTAACTTATCACGTTCTTCGATTGTTTGAAGACGCTCGCCAGCTGCTGGCGTGTCATTAATTAGATACGGTTTAACTTTTTCGTATTGAGTGTAGAACTGACTCATGTCAATAACAAGGTCACGAACCACAGGTAAGCCTGGTAATGGACGCACTACTATTTTACCTTTGCCACCTTTTTGCAGCGTAGATAAAGGAGTGATACATGCCAAACCATTTTTACCATTCATGTTAACACCATCAGATCCACACACACCTTCACGGCATGAACGACGGAAAGATAATGTTGGATCTTGTTCTTTTAAAAGAATAAGTGCATCCAAAACCATCATGTCGTGACCTTCCTCTGTTTGCAAGGTGTATTCTTGCATACGAGGTGCGTTGTCAACATCGGGATTATAACGATAAACTGAAAATTGTACTTGTGCCATCGTCTATCTCCTAGTACACACGTGCTTTAGGTGGGAAAGCTTCACGCGACTTAGGCGCGTAGTTTACGTCACGCTTGCTCATTTCATCCGTTAACGGATTAAATACTGAGTGACATAACCAGTTTTCGTCATCACGATCTGGGAAGTCAAAGCGAGAATGTGCACCACGGCTTTCGGTACGGAAGTTTGCAGCTACTGCAGTTGAGTAAGCTGTTTCCATTAAGTTATCTAGTTCAAGACATTCAATACGCTGCGTGTTGAAGTCTGATGATTTATCATCAAGACGTGCATGTTGCAGACGTTCACGAATTTCTTTAAGTTCTTGCAGACCAGCAGCCATTGAGTCACCTTCACGAAATACCGAGAAGTTAAGTTGCATACATTGCTGTAAGTCTTTTTTGATTTGAACTGGATCTTCACCTTGGCCAGCCGTTGAATTTTCCCAACGATTGTAACGTGCAAGTGATGTTTCTAAATCAGACTCTGATGCCGCTTTAGAAATTTCAACATCATTTAGGTATTTACCTAAGAAGTTACCGGCCGCACGACCAAATACCACTAAATCAAGTAATGAGTTACCACCTAACCGGTTAGCACCGTGTACTGATACACAGGCAATCTCACCTACCGCAAACAAACCTTCAACGATTGTTTCTTTGCCGTTTGCGTCGATTTGTAGCGCTTGACCATTTACGTTGGTTGGCACGCCACCCATCATGTAATGACATGTAGGAATTACTGGAATTGGTTCTTTTGCAGGGTCAACGTGAGCAAATGTTTTAGCAAGGTCACATACACCAGGAAGACGCAGATTTAGTGTTTCTGCACCTAAGTGATCTAGTTTTAGCTTAAGGTGAGGACCCCAAGGACCATCACAACCACGACCTTCACGGATCTCAGTCATCATTGAACGTGCAACCACATCGCGAGACGCTAAGTCTTTTGCGTTTGGTGCATAACGTTCCATGAAGCGCTCGCCATCTTTATTTAAAAGATAACCACCTTCGCCACGACAACCTTCAGTTACTAGCGTACCCGCGCCAGCAATACCCGTTGGGTGGAACTGCCACATTTCCATATCTTGCATAGAAATACCAGCACGTGTTGCCATACCAACGCCGTCGCCGGTGTTGATGTGCGCATTAGTAGTTGATGCAAAAATACGACCCGCACCACCTGTTGCTAATACTACTGCTTTAGATTTGAAATAAGTGATTTCACCTGTTTCAATTTCAATTGCAGTACAACCTACTACATCACCATTATCGTTTTTAACTAAATCAAGTGCATACCATTCTGAGAATACATTTGTTTTGTTTTTAACATTTTGTTGATAAAGAAGGTGTAATAGTGCGTGACCAGTACGATCGGCAGCTGCCGCAGTACGTGCAGCTTGTTCACCACCAAAGTTTTTCGATTGACCACCGAAAGGACGTTGGTAAACACGGCCATTTTCAAAGCGAGAAAATGGGAGACCCATGTTTTCTAATTCAGTAATAGCTTCTGGGCCTGTTTGACACATATATTCAATAGCGTCTTGGTCACCGATAAAATCGGAGCCCTTAACGGTATCGTACATGTGCCATTCCCAGTTATCTTCGTGCGAGTTACCAAGCGCTACTGTAATACCACCCTGTGCTGATACAGTGTGTGAGCGAGTTGGAAATACTTTAGAGATTAAAGCACACGTTTTGCCAGACTCAGTAATAGCTAAAGCAGCGCGCATACCTGCACCACCGGCACCGATTACTACGGCGTCAAATTCACGAACAGAATATTTCACTTATACACCCCATAATACGATTAGACCAATAGCTACGTAAGCAAAGGCCATTAGGTTTAGTACAAAGCCTAAAACAGCACGAAGCTTAGCGCACTTAACATAGTCTGTTAGAACTTGCCAAAGGCCAATGCGGGTATGAACCATAATGCAAACCAGGGCAATTAAAGTAAACCCTTTCATTGCTAGGTTAGAGAAGAGGCCTGTCCAGGCTTCGAAAGTGACTTCTGGCGTTGCTAAAAAATAGCCGATAATAAAAATCGCATACGCGCTTATTATTAATGCCGTGGTACGTAAAGATACGAAATCTTGTACACCATCACGTTTAAGAGTTGCTTGATTTAAAACCATATCCACACCCCTGCCAATACGGCAAACACAACGCCAAGAGCCATTGCAATTTTAGCGCTGAGGTTACCTGATTCAAGTTCTTCCCAATGTCCCATATCCATAATCATATGGCGAATACCACCAATAAGGTGATAACCCAATACAGACACGGTGCCCCAAGCAATAAATTTGGCAATGAATCCGTTAAACAGACCCTTGACGAATTCAAAACCTTCAGCAGAAGAAAGAGACTCTGACCAAGCCCAAATGACAAACGTTAAAGCAAAAAATAATGCAACACCGGTGACGCGGTGGAAAATTGACGCTTTAGCCGTTGCCGGCATAGATATAGTTGTTAGATCTAGATTTACAGGTCTTTGCTTTTTCACAGTTACTTGCCCATCTTGCCCACAGTGGGGCTCATCTACTTGTTTTTCTAAAACCCACCAAATATTTCTGATGGAACTATCAAAATAAACGTCTCTTTACAAATAAAGTTCACTATAATGCAAAAATTATAATGTAAAAATATGTTTACCTAAATACAATACGGTTAAAAACCTTCGACAGTATATATAGCCGCAGGCCTTTTTACAATTCTTGTTTAGTTAGAGCCATTTGCAAATTAGCCAATGGTATAATATTCAAACCATACCGAATATTTATTATACGTATACGCATAATGCTTATAAAAATTGACTTTATACCCCTCTTTCACGTTAAAATGAGAAGATGTGCTTAAAACAGATTTTAGAGTATAAAATCAGAATAGTTATCTTAATAGGAGATACATAGATGGCGGATAAGAAAGCCACAGTCCATATTGATGGTCTAGATCCAATCGAACTTCCAATTTATCAAGGTACTGCTGGCCAGGATGTAATTGACGTACGTACATTAGGTTCACATGGTCACTTTACTTACGATCCAGGTTTTATGTCGACTGGCTCTTGTGAATCTACAATTACTTATATTGATGGCGGCAAAGGTGTTCTACTTCATCGTGGTTACCCAATTGAGCAGCTTGCTGAAGACTCTAACTATGTAGAGCTATGTTACTTACTATTAAACGGTGAGTTACCTTCAAAAGAGCAGTATGAAGAATTTGCACAACAAATCACTCGCAGCACTATGCTAGATGAAAAAATTGCAACTTTCTTCCAAGGTTTTCGTTTTGATGCACACCCTATGGCAATGCTATGTGGCGTGGTTGGTGCTTTATCATCTTTTTATCATGAAGATCTTGATATTACAGACGCAAGCCAACGCAAAACAAGTGCAATTAAATTAGTAGCTAAGTTACCTACTATTGCAGCTATGGCTTATAAAACAAACATTGGCCAACCATTTGTATACCCACGTAACGATTTAAGCTACGCCGAAAACTTCTTACATATGATGTTCTCTGTACCTGCTGAAGAGTATAAAGTTAACCCTGTAACGGCTAAAGCTATGGATAAAATATTCATGCTTCATGCTGATCATGAACAAAACGCATCAACGTCTACTGTACGTCTTGCAGGTTCATCTGGTGCTAACCCATATGCTTGTATTGCTGCTGGTATCGCATCTCTTTGGGGCCCTGCACACGGCGGCGCTAACGAAGCATGTTTAAACATGTTAGAAGAAATTGGTTCTGTTGATCGCATTGACGAATACGTAGCTAAAGCAAAAGATAAGTCAGACCCGTTCCGTCTTATGGGCTTTGGTCACCGTGTTTACAAAAACTTTGATCCACGTGCAACGGTAATGCGTCAAACGTGTCACGAAGTACTTGCTGAGCTAAATATTCAAGATCCATTGCTTGATATTGCAATGAAGCTTGAGCAAATTGCGCTTGAAGACCCGTACTTTGTTGAGAAGAAACTCTACCCTAACGTAGATTTTTACTCAGGTATTATCTTAAAAGCGATCGGTATTCCAACAAGCATGTTCACTGTAATTTTTGCAATGGCACGTACTGTTGGTTGGATCACTCACTGGGATGAGATGCTATCTCAACCTGGTCATAAGATCAGCCGCCCACGTCAGCTTTACACGGGTTACACACAACGTGACTACAAAGCAACTGACAAGCGTTAATTCGCTGTAATATTGCTTAAGTATTTTAAAAGGTCGCTATTGCGGCCTTTTTTGTTACTCAGCACTTGAGAATTATCTTAAACAGATTACAATTCTCGCCCTAAATTGACTAATTAAATGAGCTTATGTCTGTTTCCACGTTTGATATCACTAAAATACGTAATGATTTCCCTATCCTAAATCAAACGATTAATAGCCAAACTTTAACTTATTTAGACTCTGGGGCAACCACACAAAAGCCACAATGCGTTATTGATACCACGGCAGAGTTTTATGCAGCGCAAAACGCGAACGTACATCGTGGACGCCATACCCTCAGTGAGCAGGCTACTTATCGTTATGAGCAAGTACGCGATAAAGCTGCAGAATTTTTTGGTGTTAATAGTAATGAAATTGTATGGACTAAAGGGGCAACTGAAGCTATAAACTTAGTCGCTAATGGCTTAAAAAATCAAATAAAAGCCAGCGATACCATCATTATTACGCCTATTGAGCATCATGCTAATATTGTACCTTGGCAGGTTTTGTCTCAGCAAACTGGTGCTAAGCTTGCTATTTTACCGCTTAACGACGATGCCACCTTTGATATACCTGCATGCTGTGAATTTATAAAGCAGCATAAACCTAAGTTATTGGCCATTAGCCAAGCCTCTAATGCGCTTGGTAATATCACTAATTTAGCGCCGTTGATTGCCAGTGCGAAAGCGGTAGGCGCATTAGTACTGGTTGATGGCGCACAAGGGGCAATGCATTTAAAAGCTAATTTAAGCACACTTAATTGTGATTTTTACGTTTTTTCTGCCCATAAAATGCTGGGGCCAACCGGTTTAGGTGGCTTATATGGCCGCTACGAGCAATTAAATGCCCTCACCCCATACCAAACCGGGGGAGAAATGATCCAAACCGTAACCTTAACGCACAGCACTTATCGCGATGCACCGGCAAAGTTTGAATCGGGGACGCCAAATATTGCCGGCGTATTAGGCTTTGGTGCAGCACTTGAGTATATAAATGCATTAAATCATCCTGCTTTAATTGAATATGAACAAACGCTATTTAATTATGCAGCCAATAGACTACAGCAAATTGATGGCATCACCCTATTTAGTGACCTTAAGCATAATATTGGCACTTTATGTTTTAACTATAAAGATGAGCATCCATACGATTTGGCAACTTTACTTGACGGATATGGGGTTGCACTGCGCAGTGGCCATCATTGCACTCAGCCTTTAATGGCGCATTTAGGGGTCAATGGCACCCTTAGAGCAAGCTTAGCTTTCTATAATAACCATACAGATGTAGATAATTTTATTGATGCACTACAAAAATGCATTGCTCTATTAGACTAATGTTGGATAAGAATATGACAAATACTTTTAATAAAGCAGCCCAAGGGATAAAAAATGCACCTGCATGGCAGCAAAAATACCGAGAAATAATGTTACTTGGTAAAACATTACCAGTACTTGCTGACGTTTTGAAAATAGACAGCGCATTAGTCCCTGGCTGCGAAAGTAAAGTGTGGCTATTTGTGGAGTTTGATTTAACCGAAAATACACTCGTGGTGATAGGTGATTCTGATACCCGTATTGTAAAGGGCTTACTTGCCTTAATATTAGCGCTATACAATGGCCTTACCCCAGAGCAAGTACTGGAGATAAACGCCTATCAAGAGTTTGAAAAACTAGGGTTAATTAGCCACTTAAGTCCATCTAGAGGGAATGGTATTAAAGCCATGGTAGAGACGATTCAAACCATGGCTAAACAAAAAATAAGTTAAATTAACTCAAGATCCGGTTAAATTATAAGCAGCGTTATGCTTGGGAACTAAGTAAACGCTGTTTTTTATCTAAATATTTACGAACGGCTTTTGCAGCTACAAAAAAGCCAAAGCTGCCAGTGATCATAGTCACTGAGCCAAAGCCATTATTACAATCCATATTCATACTACCATCGGCATTTTGCTTAGCATGGCAAACACTGCCATCACTGCCTGGGTATACCAGCTGCTCTGTTGAATATACACAATCAATATTAAACTTACGCTTAGGGTTATTACTAAAATTATATTGCTTGCGTAAAATATAACGCACTTTAGCTAAGAGTGGATCTTGGGTAGTTTTAGCCACATCGCCAAACGTAATTTGCCCCGGATCAGTTTGCCCACCTGCGCCGCCGGTAGTAATTACAGCTAGTTTATTGCGTTTACAATGCGCAATTAATGCCGCTTTTTCTTTCACTGCGTCAATACAATCAATAACATAATCAAAGCCCTGAATATGCTCATGAATGTTATCTAAAGTAATAAAGTCATCAATCACCTGCACTTCACATTGTGGGTTAATTAACTCACAACGCGCTTTCATCGCCTCCACTTTAGCTTGGCCAATGGTGCCGGTAAGTGCGTGTATTTGTCTATTTACATTAGTGGCACAAATATCATCTAAATCTATTAGGGTTAATTTGCCAACCCCAGTGCGCGCCAATGCTTCTGCGGCCCAACTACCAACACCACCAATGCCAACAACACAAAAATGTGCCTGCTGTAACCAGTCAAACTGTCGTTGTCCGTATAAACGTTTGATCCCGCCAAAACGTATGTCTGTTACTTTTTCAGTCATTTACCAATCCAGTTGCCATGGTGTTTTCCATGCTTGAAAATCTTGATGTTTAATTAATTGTGTAAACTCATCCCCATTATCGGGTAAAAGAGTAAATTGTATTTGCTGCTCATTCCATAAGAAATCAAGCGCAAATGCATGCAAGTAAGTACGTGCGCTATGCGCACCTGCATAAGAGGTATCACCTAATATAGGTGCGCCTATACTTTTTAGCGCTACTCTTAATTGGTGCGTTTTACCTGAGTAAGGTTTTAAAATATACCCCCTAAAACCGGGTTTATAACTTACAGAATAAAAACGACTAATAGCAGGATTAGCTGTTGTTGTAAGTAACTTAAAAGTACCACGGCGTGATTTTGCCATATCGCCTTTTATCCAACCCTGCTTTTTTTTAGGCTTGGCGTCGCTAATAGCCAAGTAAAACTTATTAATTGTGTGCTCAGTAAACATTTGCGTAAATTTAGCGGCGGCGAGTTTATTGCGCGCTAAAATAAGCAAGCCTGAGGTCACTTTATCGAGGCGGTGTACTGCAAAGAGTTTTTCATTTAATTGCTGCTCTGCTAATACCACAAAACCTGCGGCGTCTTCTGAATGAAAATTCAGCCCTGCAGGTTTTGCTAAAATATAAAAGTCTCTATGACTATGCACAACTTTTAAATAGGCTTTATTCGTAATGCTCACGCGTGTTTACTTTGCAAATAGCTAATTACTTTAGCTAAATCTTCTGGCGTATCGACACCCGCTTGTGGAGTAATATGCGCTTGCTCTATTTTAATATTGTAGCCATGGTAAAGCACACGTAATTGTTCTAGTGATTCTAGCTGCTCTAGCGGTGACACACTTAGCTCAATATATTGCTTAATAAAACCAGCTCGGTAGGCATAAATACCCACATGGCGTTGAAACGGCGTTAAATCCAGCGTGCTCTGCTCGCCCATCATGGC
This sequence comes from Pseudoalteromonas sp. MIP2626, assembly GCF_013414205.1. Classification (NCBI taxonomy): domain Bacteria; kingdom Pseudomonadati; phylum Pseudomonadota; class Gammaproteobacteria; order Alteromonadales; family Pseudoalteromonadaceae; genus Pseudoalteromonas; species Pseudoalteromonas sp. MIP2626. The sequence continues at coordinate 61,084 of NZ_JAATTW010000004.1, read as the reverse complement.
GCTACGATCAAACGGAATACTGGCACGCGAAAAATACAATGCATTTTTATTAATATCGCTAACGACTTTAACTGCATTAGGATTAAAAACGTCTTCTTGCTCTTCTATCGCTACACTTAAAGTGGCCATAGGTGCAGTTGATTCATTTAATAACGTGGCAACTTGAGATACATTTTCTGGTGCCAATAATGGCTCATCACCTTGCACATTAACTACAATAGTGTTGTTATCAAGCTTAAGTAAATCAACAACCTCTGCTAAACGTTCCGTGCCTGACTGATGATCTTCACGCGTCATTAATACATCACTTGTAAAGGTACTCACAGCATCAAATACTTTTTGATGATCGGTCGCAATAACAACTTTACTCGCACCCGATAAACAGGCTTTTTCGTAAACATGCTGGATCATTGGCTTACCACAAATATCGGCTAGTGGTTTGCCTGGTAAACGGCTAGAAGCGTAACGCGCAGGAATAACAACTACGAATTCCACTTTTGTACCTCATCAAGTGACAATTCACGCGCTTCATTTTCAAGCAATACTGGAATGTCATCGATAACCGGATACGCCAACTTAGCGGCTGTACTTATTAGTTCGCTGTTTTCTTTATCAAAACGTAATTTACCCTTACATACTGGGCAGGCGATAATTTCGAGTAATTTTGTATCAAAGGCCATTGAGGATCCCTTTATCTTTTAATAATGAATTTAATTTGTTTATAACGCTATCGGTAGGTTGAGCATCCACTGGTAAGTAATACCAATTTTGTTTTGCAAAAGCACTACACTTTACAGCATCTTTTTCGGTCATTAACACATTTTCATCACCAAACTGAGTAAAATCATCAGCAGTGTATGCATAATGGTCTCGATAATGATGGGTTGATACTAAGGTAATACCTTGTGCTTGTAATGACTGTTCAAAACGCAGCGGATTACCAATAGCACTCACAGCGTGGGCTGTTAATATAGGCTCTGTTAGCGTACTATTATTGAGCACAGATTTTAAAGCTGCAGGCTGCAAATTATAACGTTGTGGGTTGTTGCCGCCATTTTCTATCACTAAATCAACGCTCTTTAAGCGCTTTTTAGTTTCGCGAAGCGGGCCTGCTGGCATTAACAAACCGTTGCCAAATTGACGTGCACTATCAACAATACAGCATTCAATACTGCGTGCCATTTTATAATGTTGCATGCCATCGTCAGATATAATTACATCAATAGCAGAGGTTTGTTCCAGTAATTCTATATTTTGTTGTCTGTTTGGGCCAACCGCTATGGGGCACTGCAAACGATGATATAAAAGTATCGGTTCATCGCCCGCCTCAAGCGTAGTACTGTTATGATCAACAAGCAATGGATATTGCTTAGCATGCCCGCCGTAGCCTCGGCTAATAATACCTACAGATAAACCTTGCTGAGTTAAATGAGCGTGTAGCCACAGTACAAATGGCGTTTTACCATTGCCGCCAACACTAATATTACCCACTACAATTACAGGTGTTTTGCTACTAAATTGCGTTAGTATACCGCATGTATAAAGCCATTTACGTAATGTTGATATTAGCCAAAACAGTGCAGCTAAAGGCAGTAATAATATAGTAATTAAACTGACGGGCTGATACCAGCTTTGTTCAATTTTGCTCACCCTTGCTCACCAAATTGCATTTTGCATAATGCTGAATAAGTGCCATTATTTGCCAGTAAACTTAAATGATCGCCACTTTCAATAACACTGCCATTATCTATAACATAAATTCGGTCGCTATTTTCTATCGTCGATAAGCGATGCGCAATTACAATCGAGGTTTTGTCTTTCATTAATGCCTCGAGTGCTTGCTGAATTAGTTTTTCTGATTCAGTATCGAGCGCAGATGTTGCTTCATCAAGGATTAAAATAGGCGCATCTTTTAATATTGCACGAGCAATAGCAATACGTTGGCGTTGACCACCAGAGAGCATTACCCCATTTTCGCCAACCATAGTATTTAGCTGCTCTGGTAAGTCTTTTACAAACTCCCATACATGCGCTTGCTTGGCTACTTTTTCCAGTTCTTGCTCCGATATTTCACGCTGTAAACCGTAACAAATATTATTGGCAATGGAGTCGTTAAATAACACCACTTGTTGCGACACTAGCGCAAACTGACGACGTAAATCGGTTAGCTTATAATCATGCAGTGCAATGCCATCGAGTAAAATTTCACTCGGCGCTTCTAAATCGTAATAACGTGGCAATAAGTTAGAAATAGTTGATTTACCTGAGCCCGAACGCCCAACTAAAGCAATGCTTTCACCCGCTTTAATAGTTAACGATAAATTGTTTAATACCGGCTCATCTTTAGTTGGGTATTTAAAGGTGACATTTTTAACTTCAATCAAGCCTTGTACTTTATCTACGCTTACTGTACCTGTGTCTTTTTCGACTTCCTCGTCGAGTATTAAAAACACACTTTGCGCAGCTGAAACTCCTCGCTGCATATCACTATTTACATTAGCCAGCTGTTTTAGCGGGCGAAGTAACATCATCATTGATGAAATTAATACCACAAAATCGCCCGAGCTTATGGTGTCAATCATCGAAGGCATTGACACAACCCATAAAATAACCGCCATAGCGCTGGCAGCCAATACTTGAATGATTGATACACTCAAGGCTTTAGTTGCGTCCATTTTAATTCGTTGCTGACGATTATGATTATTTACTTTTGAAAACTGATCTATTTCTTGATTTTGGCCACCAAAACCATGGATCACTTTGTGACCACTTAGCATTTGCTCTGAGCTACGAGTAACTTGCCCCATAGCTGATTGAATACTTTTAGAAATGTGTCTAAAGCGCTTTGACACCACAGTTACTATGACTGCAACTAAAGGAATAATAACTAAAAATATCAGCGATAATTGCCAACTGGTATAAAACATAACTGCGAGTAAAAATACTACAAAAGCACCTTCACGCACTACAATTAATAATGCCTTGGTAATAGCTTGTTGTACTTGTTCGGTATCAAAGGTTATTTTAGAAATGAGATCGCCGGTGGAATTTTTATCATGAAACGAGACCGGTAAATGTAAAATATGTTCAAACAACTCTTGGCGCAGCGAGCGCACAACTTGTGAGCCTACATAACTCAAACAATAAGACGACATAAAGTTAAATACACCACGTCCTATTACCAAAGCAATAACTACAAAGGGGGCATATTTTAGTACATCAGCATTTCGCTCATTAAGACCTTCGTCAATAAACGGCTTCATAAGCTGAATAAATAAAGCATCCATACCTGAATACCCTATCATGCCAATAATAGCGACGATGGCGACAGTTCTGTACGCACCAACGTAAGAAATAAGACGTTTATAAATTTGTGTAGTACTTTGATCCATAACACTCTCTTTATACAGTTACAGCCCCTATTGTATCCTCAGGGAGGCTAAAACAAAACGTCAATCTTTAATAAACCAATAACTTTCACGCCCTCTGGCCGTTTCAACATGCAAATTAGTACTATAAAATTTAATTCTAATTTGTCCTTGCTGCCCAGTAATATATTGCGCAGCGCCAATTTTATTAAACCGCGCAACCACTTCATCATTAGGAAAGTGCCATTGTCCTTTGTAAGCACTCGAATGCACCACAACTTTAGGGTTAACAGCCACAATAAACTCACTACTTGATGAAGTACCACTACCATGATGCGGGCTTATTAATACATTGCTTGCTAAATTATATCCTGCGGCAATCAGTGCGCGCTCTCGTTGCTTAGAAATATCACCGGTAAAAAGTACACTGTGTTGCGCGCTACTAATTTTGACTACGCAGGAGTCATCGTTGTTATTATTAAAAGTAATTGAACTAAATGTTTGTATTTTTAGCCCATAAAAATCCACAGTCATGGGTTTGCATAAACTGGGTATGCCATTTGGATGAAAAGCAGTGAGAGTCGATTCAAAGCCTGCCTCTATAAAATGTTTAATGCCTCCTGCATGGTCGTTATCTTGATGGCTTAAAATAGCGGTAGCAATATTCAGGTTATTAGCTTTTATATACGGCAGTAAAATACTACGTGTTCGGCTAAAACGGTTAAAATAACTAGGTCCAAAATCATAAATTAATGCATTGTTATCTTTTTCTAACAACACCATCAAGCCATGCCCAACATCAAATATGTTTACTTGCCAATCACTTTTGGGGGTAAAGTAACTATCAACCAGCAATACACTTAACGGAATACTAGCAAGCCATTTGAATTTCACTAAATACAGCAGTAGCATGGTTACATAACTAAAAAGCACTATGTCTATAGTAATTGTGCCCACATTTAACCAACGCCAACCTGGCGGTATTGCCATTAATTGTTGATACAAAAAATACAATACGGGGTCAAATAACGACACTATCATGCTCATATCAATAACACTGCTCAATATCGCAACCACTAATAATAATGGCATAATGATAAAGGCGAGCAACGGAATAGCGATTAAGTTCAAGACCAACCCAGCCAAACTCACACCATTAAAAAAGTATAACGACAAAGGCAATAAACCTATAAATAGTGCCCCTTGTATAGCACATAACATGCCTACTTTAGCGACAACAGAAGCCCCCTTAAAAGGTACTTTTGTAATAACAATAAAGATGATAGCCACAGCTAAAAATGAAAAATACAAACCTGGATTTAATACATTAAAAGGGTTAATCATTAAAACTAAAACCAAGGCGTATAAAATACTGCGCCAACGTAGCGATTGTTTAGCTAGGTAATACAATAATAAGTAGCACCCTAGCATTATTAAAGCCCGGGTCGCAGAGACAATAAAAGCGCTTAAATATACATAAAAAAATGCCGCTATAAAGCCCATTAAGCTATAACAAGTTGCTAGGTTAATTGTTTGTTTTATTCTAATTCTGGTTCGGCTTACAAGTGACCGTGTTACAAAAAAAGCAAAGCCAAATACTAACGAAATATGCAACCCAGAAATTGCCAGTAAGTGGCTTAACCCCAGCGTTTGCATGGTCAGCTTTTGTTCAAAGTTCATTAAGGACTTGTCGCCAGTCAGCAGCGTATAATAAAGCCAGTTAAGCTTAGACTCTTTAAATATGTGTTTAATATAGTGGCGATAAGCTATAACGTGTTGGTTTCTTTTTGTATCAGTAATAATTAAATTTTTATTGAGTACTTTGCCTTTAAAAAATATTTTTTGCGTAAATGCATAAAGTTGATTGTCAAAAACAGTAAAGTTTTTTGTGCTTCTAAAATTTTTTAAATGTGCGTGAGCACTGAAGGTTGCGCCTACTTCTAATATTTGCGCTGAATCAACACTTAACATAGCGCTAGGGGCGGTAAAGTAAGCGTAATCTTGTTCATCAAGCTTAATAATTTTTGCTTTTATATATTGTGGAGCATTAGCTGATACAACGTCTTCAACAATTAACTTTACTGAATATGCATACTTTTCACCCTGCGCTGGTAGCTCAAACGAGTAAAAAAGTGTGAAATGCACTAAGATAGCAAAAATAGCGCAAATAAAGCCTAACAAAACATTTGAAAACGGCTTAAAATAAGCGCTCGCAATTAGGATTGAAATTGTGATGAGTATAAATTCGAGGGTTTGAAAGTAAAATACGGTTGCAATACTTCCGCACACAAATCCAAGACTAATCCACATTGATGTAAATGGTTGCTTTAAATGGCTAAAAAAACGATCCAACGATTTTTACCCGATCCAAATAAAATTAGGCATCACAAATCTCTTAAAATATTTGGCCGTTTGTTACAAGACGCGAACCTTTGGCATTTAAATCGACGCTCTGCGCGTGGTGCATTCGCTGTCGGGTTATTTTTTGCGTTCATCCCTGTTCCTTTTCAAATGGTCCTAGCTGCAGCAACCGCTATTGTGTTTAGGGTAAACCTGCCCATTTCAGTAGCCTTAGTATGGATAACTAACCCCGTTACCATGCCACCTATTTTTTACTGCTCTTATCTTATTGGCACCCTAGTACTAAACCAGCCAGAACAACACTTTTCCTTTGAAGCAAGTTGGCCTTGGTTTATCGAAAGCTTAACGACTATTGGCCCAGCATTTTTAGTTGGGTCCTTGGTGTCGGCATCAGTTGCCGCTATTATTGGCTATTTTGGAATAGATATTATTTGGCGGCGTTCAGTTAGAAAAGCATGGTTAGTACGTAACAAGTAGCCAATAGTTATAATGACTATAGACAAAAAAAGCCCAACTTAACAAGTTTGGGCTTTTTTTGTTTCTCTGCTTAAATTTTCGATTTAAATTCTATTAAAACCTAAATACTCGTCTAAACGCAATGAGTGGTAATAATAATAATCCATACCAAGAGAAGCTTGCAGAGCGACGTTCATAAACTTCAGCCTCTGGTGGTGCACAATCTTCTATCGTGCCATTAGGGATTGGCGAAAGCTTTACTGCTACAGCAACACTTTCATATTCAGTTTTACCATTAACATCGGTTACAACTTTACCTAATGAGTCACGCTTTTCAACAGTTTTAGTGGCCACACCAAATATTTCATTATTTTCGTTAATCACTTTAGCTTCACTCATGCTATAGCTATAACTACTAGTACCGTCCATGCCGTAACACGGCAATAAGTCATTTAAATTAGTGATTTTATCATCACCTATTTTATAAATGAACGCTGCTGAGCGACGTGAATTATCAGAAATACCAACCTCACCTTCGCCAACAATATAACCTTGGTTATTTATACTGTTACCGTATGAGCTTGAGCTCGTAAAATAGCTGTCTGGATAAACTGTAGTACCCGTTGCTATATCATGATAGAAAAATTTATTACGTAAGGCGCCATCAATACGCCTTGTGGCATAACCTGTCACAACATTATTATCGTTGATTGCTAAAGACTTACCGCCTTGCCAACCATCTGGTTGATTTATAAATTCAACCGCTTTGCCATCTTTAAAATAAGCTGGCATAGTTAAAATGGTACTATAATTATCATAATAACGCGTGTTCGATACACCAACAGCAACCCCTTGGCTGTTAACTGCTAATGCATTACTGATAAACGTGGTATTTTCAATTTCATCCACATCTGGCACCAAAGCTAAACCAAGTGCTTCGGTAGACGTGATATTAAATGCGTTATCAAGCGTCCATTTCGCTGCTTGCTTATTAAATATCCCACGGGTTGTTTGATTATTAATAATTTCAATACAGGTTGAAAATGGCTCATCTTTTTCATTACAGTAATCAGTAATAATGGTTTGACGCGTTTGCGGTATACCAAGTGACATATTACCAACAACAATATAACCATCTGCGGCTTTTACAATATCAGAGGCTTGGCTAGTACCACCATACTCACTAAATCGGGGTACCAAAGGAACTTCCATACCGCTTTCAGATATAATAATACCGCGCTCTATAAAGTCACGAGTAAACCATGATGTAGGATCAGTTTCTTCCTCTATGGTAAACTCTATTTTATCAAATGGAGCACTGCCCCAACCAACTGTAGTGCCATCTTCTGCAACAGCGTTGTAAAAGTTAGTTACAGAGCGGGTAACACCTGGGTAATCTGGCGAGTTTATATCAAACAAAGTTTGCTCAACAGCAGCGCCACTATCATATTTTATTGCGGTTAGTGAGCTTAACTTTTGAAACTGATAATTAGCCGACACATTATTAGCTAAAAAACGAATCATGAAGCTATGTGCATCTGCGTTAGTTGCTACAGCATTGTTTTTTTTAATGTCATCTAACGTAAAAGTAATATCTTTATCACTAAGCTCAAATGCATTAACTTCATTAGTGTAAGCGTTTTGAATTAAACTCAGTGAAAAGTCAATATGCTCAATATCTACAGGTAAATTATATAAGCCATTAGCTATACCTATAATATGGCCACTTTCACTTACATCGGTAACATAAGAATATTTCGCGCCTTCAAGTGCACCTAATTCCGTTAATTGATAAGTCGCACTTAATGCTGAAGTACTCATTGTTGCTAAAATACTGGCAGCGAGTAATTTATATTTCATTTTAGTCCTTACTACTGATTTTTTAATTCTTCAAGTTCTTCCCAGCGCGAAAACGCGGCCTCAAGGTCTGACTCAAGTTTTGCCAAATGGTTCAATGCCTTAGCCGTTATATCACTGTCTTGCTTAAAAAAATCAACATCACTAACTATAGCTTGTTGAATTTCAACATCGGCTTCGAGTTGTTCCATTTTATTAGGCAGCTGCTCTAATTCAAGTTTTAATTTGTAAGAGAGCTTATTACCTTTAGCCTCTGCTTTAACTGCTGGCGCAGCAGGTGCTTTTTCAACTTTTTTAGTTGCTTGCTGTGGTTGACTTTTTTGTTGCTCTGCTAAGTAATTAACATAGGCTTCGTAATCACTGTAGCCGCCAACAATATCAGTAATCTTGCCATTACCTTCAAATGCCCAAACACTAGAACAGGTATTATCAATAAACTCACGGTCATGGCTTACTATTAATACGGTGCCTTGATACTGGTTAATAATATCTTCCAAAAGCTCTAATGTTTCTATATCCAAATCATTAGTTGGCTCATCGAGCACTAATATGTTTGACGGTTTTAAAAACAGTTTAGCCAATAACAAGCGGTTTTTTTCACCACCCGAAAGCGCTTTTACTGGCGTACGGGCACGTGCTGGCGGGAACAAAAAGTCTTGTAAGTAACCTAATACGTGGCGCGAGCGACCACCCATCATTACTTCTTGCTTACCCTCAGCAACGTTGTCTTGTACTGTTGCTTCTTCGTCTAACTTTTCACGGTATTGGTCAAAGTAAGCAAATTCTAAATTAACACCTTGCTTAGTTTCACCGCTATCTGGGGCTAGGCTACCAAACATTAATTTTAATAACGTTGTTTTACCAATACCATTTGGACCAACTAAACCAATACGATCGCCGCGCATAACCAAGGTTGAGAAGTCATCTGCAATCACTTTATCTTTAAATGCATGACAAAGATGCTTAGCTTCAAATACCAATTTACCCGAACGGTCTGCCGTTTCAATATTAAAGTCTGTTTTACCTACTTGGTCAACACGTTGTTTACGCTCGTTACGTAGTTGCTTAAGTTCTCGTACGCGCCCTTCATTACGCGTTCTTCGTGCTTTAACACCTTGACGTATCCACGTTTCTTCTTCGGCTAAACGCTTATCAAATAAAGCGTTTTGGCTTTCTTCAACTTTTAAGTCGTGGGCTTTTTGCTCTAAATAAGTAGCATAGTCGCCAGGGTATGATATTAATTTACCACGGTCTAAATCTAGAATACGCGTTGCAACAGCACGAATAAAGGCACGGTCATGCGATATAAATACAATGCCGCCTTTAAATTCTTTTAAAAATTGCTCAAGCCACATAACACTTGCCATATCTAAGTGGTTAGTAGGCTCATCGAGTAATAATAAATCTGGCTCACTAACCAATGCACGAGCAAGCGCAACTTTACGCAACCAACCACCTGAAAGTGATTCAAGCTTAGCATCAGGTGTTAACTCTAATTGGGTTAAAACCACTTGAATGCGACTATCAAAACGCCAGCCATCAACCGCTTCTAATTGGTTTGATAAACGCTCAAGTTTATTTAATAATTTATCGGTACATACGGTTTGTAGCTCTGTACTCACATGATGAAAATCAATCAGTAAGCTAGCAATTTCAGGCATACCTTGGGCAACATAATCAAATACAGTGCCGCTTGCGCCTTTAGGTGGATCTTGTTCTAAACGAGAAATTCTTATACCACCAAGCTGGTTTATTTCACCATCATCTAATAAAACCTCACCATCGAGTACTTTTAATAACGTTGACTTACCAGCACCATTTCTACCTACAACACACACGCGCTCGCCACTTTCAATCACTGCATCTGCTTTATTAAGCAATGCATGAGTACCAAAGGCCAGTTGTGCTTTTAAAATTCTAATTAAATCCATAATTCTTCTTTGCTCTTATTCTGCTTGCGCTAAAAATTCACGCACGTCTAGTGCAGTAAAAGGCCAAAATAATTGTTGGCCTTGCTCACTTTTAAATACCGGAATACTAACCTGATAATCAGCAATAAGCTGATCATCAGTCATAATATCTACTAGCAATAATTCATTGTGGCTATTAACTAATCCCTTAATTAATTGCTCAGCTTGTTCACACAAATGACAACCATCTGTGTGATATAAAATCCACTTAGCCATGGGTAATTAACCAGCTATTATGAATTTTTTTATTACGCTTAAAATCAGGCGATAAGGTTTTGTCAGAAATATTAACCGCTTTTAAGCCCAAGCCAATTAAACCCACTTCATCCATAACAAAGCCACGTTTATTATTAGAAAAAATAAGCGTACCCGACGGGCTTAATATTTTTTTAACCCAAGTTAATAACTTAATATGATCGCTCTGCACATCAAATGCATCTTTCATACGCTTAGAGTTTGAAAACGTCGGGGGATCTAAAAAGATTAAATCGTACTGCGCCGTCGCATGCTCTAGCCACTTTAAGCAGTCTGCTTGCTCAAAACGGTAGCGAGTATTACTAATATTATTTAAATCAAAGTTGTCTTGGCCCCATTTTAAATAGGTTTTTGACAAGTCAACCGTGGTAATTGCTTTAGCGCCACCAAGTGCTGCATGTACTGACGCTGTACCTGTGTAGGCAAATAAGTTTAAAAAGCGCTTATCTTTGGCGTTTTCTTGAATATAACGACGCATTAAACGGTGATCTAAAAACAAGCCAGTGTCTAAGTAATCAAATAAATTCACTTTAAACTTAGCGCCAAACTCTTCAACCACCATAGTGCGGTTTTGTTTAGCCATTGGCGTGTATTGCTCTTCGCCTTTTTGCTTTTTACGTACTTTTACAGCAATATTCTCTGGTGCTATTTTGAGTTGTTCAGCGGTTAAGCTGATCACATCTTGTAAGCGTTTTTCAGACGTTTTTTCATCAATTTCTTTCGGGGCTGCGTATTCAAAAATAACCGCTGAGTCACCGTAAATATCTACAGCAACGTTGTACTCAGGAATATCAGCTTCGTATACACGGTATGCTGTAATTTCGTTTTGCTTAAGCCAGTTTTTTAAACCCTGCTTGTTCTTTTTCAATCGATTAGCAAAAGACATTGAACCTTCAAAATTCAGCGCTTTTTTATCATCGGTTGTCAGGCTTACTTGTTTGTCATCAAGTTGATACAAGTTAAGTTCAACATCTAACGGGCCATTTTTAAATTTATAACGTTTCAGCCTAACCAACTTTAACAGCTTAAATAAGCTCTCATCCATACCCAGTAAAGCAAGCTTCCAATGATTGAAGTGCTTTTTAAAGCCCACACCTAAATTACGATGTAAATCTACAAGCTCAGCCATAGAACCAATACGCTCACCATAAGGTAAGTTAGATATAACTACGCCAGGTAATTTAGCCACTGCGGTTAGTTTAGTTGCATCACTTTGTTTAAACTTAATAATATCGTCTAGCTCAGCACGTTTTGCGTTATCAATTGCCTTACCTAATACTTGAGCGTCGTAATCGTGGCCAATGAGCCATAATTTAGGGTCTATAATATTGCCCAGCAATTCTTCTTTTAGCTCTTTAAATTTCGCAGCTCTAAAACTTGGTAAGCGCTCAAATGCAAAGCCTTCGCGAAATAAGCCGGGAGCTTCGTTGCGCGCCATACCGGCAGCTTCAATTAAAATAGTACCTGCACCACAACATGGGTCAAACAAAGGCTGATTTACATTTTCAAGCCAGCCGCTGCGTTTGATTAATGCCGCTGCTAAATGCTCTTTTATAGGTGCTTTACCTTGGCCCTGTCGGTAACCACGCTCAGATAAACGCGGGCCAGAGTAATCTATATACATAGATACGCCATAACGATTTAAACGCGCAACCACACGCACATTAGCGTCTTGTTTATCAACATTAGGGCGCTGCTCGAATAAGTCGTTAAAGTAATCAACTATGGCATCTTTTATAACTAAACCAGAAAACTGTGTATTTTTTAATGAGTCGTTGGTGCCATTAAAGTCGACAGCAAACGTTTGTGTAGGCCCAAACCATTCTTGCCATGGTTGTGAGCGAGCAAAGTTATACAGGCTATTTTTGTCATCTACGCCTTCTTTTTCTTCAATAAGCATAAGCACGCGCGTAGCAAAGCGAGTCGATAAACACACCTTTTGCGCCAATAATGAGTCTGCCTCAAAGCGAACAGAACCAACAGTTTGCTTAGACACAGTTGCGCCAAGTTCTGTTAGTTCATCAACCAATAAATTTTCGATTCCGATAGAAGTAAGTGCGATAAATTGCAAAGTAGTAACCCTTAATAGCTAATTGCGCAGGATTATAACATAGGTTTGCATACAAACACGCCATAAACACGGGCTGAAAATAAAATTAGATTAAGCTATTTTGCTATGAATATGCTGATTTAAGAGAGGATGTACACGATTGTTTAAAACGCGAATGGCTTCAAACTGTACTAATGATAAATTATCATCTAATTGAAAATTTTCACTTAGGTTAATACACACAGATGCATCACTGCTGTGCTCTACAATTAAAAACTCTCCCGACTGCGCTTTAGAGGTTAAATTAATAACGGCTTCAGTACTTGGAGTGCTTCCTGTGTATTGCTCAAAAAACCAACTTTTAGCAAGTACTGGCTTTAATTGAAATTTCACTGCGGTTGCATTGAGTGATATTTGACATAATTGCGCTGGATTCCACAGCTTAAATTGCACAAGATATTGATAAACTTGTTCATAAAAAGCGGCATCTTCTAAGCTAAAATAAGGGTTTTTAAATGTACTGTCAGTAAGTTGTCTTAACTTATAAGGAGTGCAGAGCTGCATATCTTCATTTAAATCAAGTAATAAGCGGTTTTTTTTGGCGCAAGATATCCACTGCCATTGCTTTGATGCTTGTAACATATCCCCTCCACGCTTAACATTTAAATATAATAAAAACAATAAGCACAAAGTATAGCCGCTTTTAATCATTTTTAAAATGTTTTATTAGAACATTTATTGAACGATCAAAAGCTTAGAGGGCAAGTTAGCCTTTTAGTGTTAAAACAAACTTAACTTTTAAGGCTAAGTAGCCCTATTTTTTATAAACTATCAACTATCGATTTAATTAATTGTGGGCCTTTATAAATAAAGCCAGTATAAATTTGTACTAAATCGGCACCTGCGTTTATTTTTTCTTTCGCCGATGACACATCGTCAATACCGCCTACACCAATAATAGGTAACTGCCCATTAGTTAAGCGCTTTAGCTCGCTAACTACATGCGTCGCACGCTCCCTAACTGGCTGCCCCGATAAACCACCGGCTTCGTCAGCATATTGCTGACCCGCAACCATGCTACGCTCAAGTGTAGTATTGGTAGCAATTACCCCATCTATTTTATTGCTTAGTAAAGATTCACTTACTTGAGCAATTTGGATTGGATCTAAATCTGGCGCAATTTTTACCAGCATAGGTACCTGTTTACCATGTTTAGCAACAAGATCAAGCTGCTCGTTTTTCAAACTTTGTAGTAAATCATCAAGGGCTGCACCGTATTGTAAATCACGAAGCCCTGGGGTATTTGGCGATGAAATATTAACAGTTATATACGAGGCATGTTCAAACACCTTGCGCATGCAATGTATGTAATCGTCTTTGCCTTGCTCATTCGGTGTGTCTTTATTTTTACCAATGTTAATACCTAAAATACCGGTATAGTTGGCTGCTTTAACGTTATTAACTAAATTATCAACGCCTTTGTTATTAAATCCCATGCGATTGATAATGGCATTTGACTGCGGCAATCTAAACATACGTGGTTTATCGTTACCAGCTTGTGGGCGCGGAGTAACTGTACCCACTTCAACAAAACCAAAGCCCATTTGTGCAAATGCAGTAATACACTCTGCATTTTTATCAAGCCCTGCAGCAAGACCAACGGGGTTTTTAAGTTCTAAGCCTAAAAAATTAACTGGTTTATTCACAATATTTTGTGACCAAGCAGCGCTTAATGGTGTATTGGCAAAACGACTTAAATTATTAAGAGCGAACTCATGCGCCCACTCCGCATCACGGGTAAACATAAAACGGCGAGCTAAATCGTAAAACATGAATATAATCCTCTTAAAATGCAGACAAAAAAATACCTCAGACTAGGCCGAGGTATTGTATAACAATTTTAACCATTAACTCATTATTTTCACCAAGGAAAATAATGAGTAGGCATTAATTATGGTTTTTATTCTATTACACGCAGTTATGGCTTAATAACATGAGTTCACGTAGTGCTACTGAAAACTTAGCAAAATCGTGAGTTTGTGATGTTCTAAACTCTGCAAGCATTTGCTTCCAACGTTGTAATAATAACTCTTGGCTATCCATCCATTGCTCAATTTGGCCATTAACATCTTTGTTATCATCGGCAAAACCGTTTAATACCACTTCTGCTAATGTACGTTGTTGCCAATCAAGCTCTTCGCGGTACGATGCACGCGCTAATGCCTGCCAATGGTTTGCTACTGGTTGCTTAGTAATTTGCTCTAAGAACCAATGTAAGCCCATGTTTGCACCAAGCTTGAAGTAAGTATGCGATACAGTATCGATACTTTGTTTCGAACTTGCTGAGATTTCAGCTAAGTCCATAGCAGAAAACAAGCTAGATAAACCAGTAATGCGATTAGCTAGTTCTGCAGGCACACCACTTTGTGTTAACTCTTGGGCAGCTGCAACTAAAAGCTCGCCTTCTTTATCAACCATATACGTTGTTAAATTAGCACTTAAATCTGCAAATGTTGGCGCAAAAAATTCAACTGTTTGGGTAATTGTTTGTGCTTTGTTGCGATGACGTAAGAACCAACGTGTTACACGACGAACCGTGCGACGTAATTGGTATAGCATTTCGGTTTGTACAGCAGCCGGAATTTTATTATCAAGTGCAACAACCGAGGCCCACGTATCGCTCATTTGGAACAACTCGCTGGCAATTGAATAACATAAAGCAATTTCAGCTTCATTTGCACCGGTTTCTTCATGCATACGCACCATGAAGTTAAGACCCATATCGTTAACAATTTGATTAGCCAGTTTAGTGGCAATAATTTCTTTACGAAGTGGGTGATTATCCATCGCTTCGTTAAACTTCTCACGCAGTGGTAACGGGAACGAATTAACTAACAATTGACGGTAATATGGATTTTCCGTAATTTCATCTGTAACAAATGACTCTTTAAGTACCATTTTAGAGTACGACACTAAAATCGCTAACTCTGGACGTGTTAAGTCTTTGCCAGCTGCTGCACGTTCTGCTAATTCTTCATCACTTGGGATAAACTCAATCGCACGATTTAGCTTGCCTTCTTTTTCAAGAGCATGAATAAAGCGAATTTTCTCTTTAAGCGTTGATGAGCCTTTAGATTGAGTAATTGAAATAGTGTGTGTTTGACGATAACAATCATTCAATACCAGCTTAGACACTTCGTCTGTCATAGCGTATAAAAGTTCATCGCGTTGCTTGCGCGTTAAGTCACCTGAGGTAACTAAACCATTAAGTAAAATCTTAATATTAACTTCGTTATCTGAACAAGTAACGCCACCTACGTTATCAATAAAGTCAGTATTAACACGGCCGCCTTTCGCTGCAAATTCAATACGTCCTAACTGAGTTGCACCTAAGTTACCGCCCTCGCCAAATACTTTAGCACCTAGCTCGCCACCGTTAATACGCAGTGCATCGTTTGCACGATCCCCTACATCGGCGTCAGTTTCTTTGCTGCTCTTAACATAAGTACCAATACCACCATTCCACAATAGATCGTAATCCATCATTAGCGCAGCTTTGATCAGTTCAGTTGGTGTCATGCTGGCTTTTTTAGTGCCTAACATTTTTTTCATTTCTGGGCTTAGTGTAATCGACTTAGCCGCACGAGAGAAAACACCACCACCGGCAGAAATTAAATCTTTATTAAAGTCTTCCCACGATGAACGCGGTAATTTAAATAAACGTTCACGCTCAGGATACGTTGCTGCTGCATCTGGTGTTGGGTCAATAAAAATATGCATATGGTTAAATGCAACTTGTAAACGAGTATGTTTAGATAACAACATACCATTACCAAATACATCCCCTGCCATATCGCCAATAGCTACCACGGTAAAATCGGTTGTTTGACAATCAATATCCATTTCGCGGAAATGACGTTTAACTGATTCCCACGCGCCACGTGCTGTAATACCCATTTTCTTATGGTCATAACCCACTGAGCCACCTGATGCAAACGCATCACCTAGCCAAAAGTTATATTCATTTGCAATGCCATTAGCAATATCAGAGAAAGTTGCAGTACCTTTATCGGCTGCTACAACTAAATAAGCATCATCGCCATCGTGGCGAGTTACATCTACAGGCGCAACAATTTCACCTTGTACAATATTATCTGTGATATCTAACAAACCACGAATAAAGATTTTGTAACACTCTTGGCCTTCTTTTAAGAATGCTTCACGCTCAGTTGGCAATTGTTTACAAACAAAACCGCCTTTAGAACCTACTGGCACAATTACCGCATTTTTCACTTGTTGTGCTTTAACTAAGCCAAGTACTTCAGTACGGAAATCTTCACGGCGATCTGACCAACGCAAGCCACCACGGGCAACACTACCGTATCGTAAATGCACACCTTCAATACGCGGAGAATATACAAAAATTTCAAACGCCGGTAATGGTAATGGTACGCCAGGAATTAAGCTTGGCTTAATTTTAAACGATACATACGATTTAAATTGGCCATTGCCATCTTTTTGAAAGAAGCTAGTACGCAGTGTTGCCACTATCATATCAACGTATAAACGTATAATACGGTCATCATCAAGATTGGCTACGTTTTCAAGTTCTAAATATATTTCTGTACTAAGCTTTTCAAGTGTTTTTTCACTTGCAGGGCTTTTAACTGAGAACTTTTTAGTAAACAAGTTAACAATTTTTGCTGCAATGTGTGGATAATTTGCAAAAGTGCCTTCAATGTAAGCTTGCGAGAAGGTAACCCCAATTTGGCGCATGTATTTAGCGTACGCACGTAATATTGACGCTTCACGCCCAGTAAGACCACCCATTAATACTAAACGGTTAAAACCGTCGTTTTCTAAGCGGTTATTCCAAACACTGGTTAACGCAGCGCGAAAACGTGCTGAAATTTTATCAAAATCTGCCATCCCTTTGCTATCAATTAGCATAGAGAAATCCATGATCCAATTAATGCTACCATCGCTAGTTTTAACTGAATAAGGTGTTTCGCCAACGACACGTAAGCCAAAGTTTTCTAGCATCGGCATCACATCAGATAAGTGAATAGGCTCATCTTTATGAAATAAGCTTAAACGCACAACATTGCTGTTAGCTTCTTCTTGCGGGCGATAAAATAACATTTCAAGTTTGTTTTCATCGTTAAGCATTTCTAGCTTTTCAATATCAACAACAGCTGCACTTGGTAATACTTCATCTTTATATGAGCGAGCAAATGCTTGAGCATACTTACGGTTTAATTCATTACCGCGTGCTTCGCCAGCTTGCTCTAGTAAGGCTGATTGTAATTTATCTTCCCAAGTACGGGCCGCTTCAACTAAATTGTTTTCAATGTCTTTCACTTTATACTCTATATTATTATCAGTCACACGCACGGTATAATGAGTACGGGCTAGTGTTGACTCAGAGAAATAGGTTGTAAATTCGACTTTTTCGTCAGAATTAAATGCATTTGCTAAAATATTTTGCGTTTCATGACGCAGTGCCGTGTTATAGCGCTCACGTGGTACATAAACCATACATGAGAAAAAACGTCCATAGGCATCTTTACGTACAAACAAGCGACACATATCACGCTCTTGTACTTGCAACACGCCCATTGCAACTTCTAGCAATTCGCTTTCGCGGGCTTGTACAAGTTCATCTCGCGGGTAGGTTTCTAAAATATTAAGCACCGCTTTATAAGCATGGGTGCCTTTGGCAAAATCACACATTTGCATAATACGGTCAATTTTACTTTTAAGAACCGGTACGTCTGCCGCACTGTAGTTATAAAAGTTTGACGAGAACAAGCCAATAAAGCGATCCTCACCAATAACATTGCCTTTGTCATCAAAACGTTTTACACCAACATAGTCGATATAAGCCGGACGATGTACGCGTGATAATGAGTTAGTTTTAGTTAAAATTAGTAAGTTACTACTACGCGCATCTTGGCGAGCAGCTTCTGGTAATTCCGAAAGTAGACGAGTGTGTTCTACACCGGCATTTTTCATCAAACCTAAACTGGTTTCCATTACGCCTTTTAACTCGTAATCACCCTGTATTGGCGATAACTCATATTGGCGATAGCCCATTAGGGTAAAGTTGTCTTTAACTAACCAGTCTAAAAACTCAACCGTTTCATCTACTTCAGCATTATTTTTGCCAGCACGACGTTTTGGTAGCTCTTTACTAACTGCAATTAGCTTTTCGCGAATTGGCTGCCAGTCTTCTACCGCTACCGATACATCTGTAAGTACAGACTCTAACTCTTGTTTGAAAGACTCAATCACAGCTGAATCTGTTTGACGGTCAATTTCAATAAAGAATACTGTTTTGGTCGAGGTTGATTCTTGCTCTGCTTTTAAACCAGATAAACCTGAGATCTTGTCATTTTCATCTCGTTGGATTTTAAGCGGGCTATGTAGTAATAAGTGAGAGGCAATATTTTCACGAGTCATGGCCATACGTACTGAATCAACTAAAAACGGCATGTCTTTAGCTATAATCTCAACAATGGTATGCGATGACTGCCAGCCATCTTTTGCCACTTCTGGGTTGAAAACGCGAATAACCGCGTCATCAGACGTGTTCTTTTCTAGCGAATTCCAAAGGCTTAGTGCAGCACCATATAAGTCACTATCGTTACGATTAGCCAAATCCTCTTTAGACATATTGCTGTACAAGGCTTTGGCGAATTTTTCAACGAGTAACACATTATCAGCGCGAACTTTTTTGTGGATAAGCTTACAAACATTATCTAAAATAACTGAGGCTTGACCTTCATTTCGTGTCATTGTTTATTCCTTAAATCTATTACTGCTTAATAGCAGAATATTTGTACAGCATTTATTAGCGTGGAGTCGAGCAAATTCTAACTCGTTTACAACTAATAAACAGCCTTTTACGATGAAAACATTTTTAGCTTTTCAGCTATTTGGTCATCTATTCACAAATTATAGATATAAATGGCCTTTACAGGCCATTTAGGAGCAAACTTATTCACTTTATTTTTTCTGGTCAGTCCAGAGCAAGCTACCAATTGCTGGTAAAAGCAGCACTGCACCCAGCATATTTACTAAAAACATGAAGGTAAGCAAAATTCCCATATCAACTTGAAATTTCAAATCAGAGAAAATCCAAGTACTCACGCCAATAGCAAGTGTAATACCGGTAAATAATACTGCACTACCGCGCTCAATTAACGCATTTCGATAAGCAACACTCAGCGGTACATTTTGTTTTAACTGTCCCATCATCGACGACAATATATAAATACCATAATCAACGCCTATACCCACACCTAATGCAATAACTGGCAGTGTAGATACGGTTAAGCCAATTTCCAGCTGTACCATTAATGCTTGTGCAAGAGTAGATACCACATACAGAGGTAACACTACTGCAATGGTTGCTTTTACGCTTCTAAAGCTTAGTAAACACAAAACAATTACAGCGCCGTAAACATACAGCATCATCGGAATTTGCGCCGCTGACACTGACTCGTTTGTGGCTGCCATTACACCTACTGGGCCTGATGCGAGTTTAAACGCAACTTTATCTGTACCCTCTTCTTGTGCAAAGCGTTTAACACTTTCAATTACAAGATCAATTGTTTGCGCTTTATGATCATCTAAAAAGATAATCACTGGCATCACTGAGCAATCGCCGTTGAGTAATCCCGTGCTGGTTTCTACCCGCGAGGTAGATTGTACTAAGCTTGCAGAGTTACGTGGCAGGCTTTGCCATTTAAGGTTACCTTCGTTATAACCGGCATTTACCGACTGCGCTACCGAGCTTAAGCTTACCGCTGATTGCACACCGGCAACATTCTCTACTTTGTATTGAAAACGGCTAATACGCTGCATCACATCATGCTCAGTACATGCTGCAGGATACGCTTCTACAATTACCTTTAAGATATCAGACGAAATGGTGTATTTGTCCGAGATTAAAAATGTGTCTTGGTTATAGCGTGCATCTTGGTGCAATGATGGTGCGCCAGCATGTAAGTCCCCAATACGCATTTTATCTGCTTGCCAATAACCAAGTGCAAATAACACTAAAGTAAAAGCAATTATCATTTTAGCAATTTTAGGATCGGTGGCTTTAACCAATAAATCTCTAATTGCATCAAGCATATTTGGTTTTTTAGCATCACCCGATTGAATATGTACACTATTTTCAAAGTGCATATACGACGCCCATACAGGGAGTAAAATCAGGTTAGTAAATATAATTACCGCAACACCTAAACTAGCTGTTATAGCAAGCTCTCTAATAATACCAATGTCAATGGTTAGCAGAGTTAAAAAGCCAACCGTATCCGATAACAACGCAATGCCGCCTGGGATCAATAATGCTCTAAAGCTTGACTGACAACATTCTCGCGTACTTTTACCCTCGCCTACTTTTTTACCTATCGCGTTAATCATCTGCACACCATGGCTCACACCAATTGCAAATACTAAAAAAGGTACCAAAATAGACATAGGATCTAAGCCAAAGCCTAAACTCGACAGTAGCCCTAATTGCCAAATTACAGCAATGATCGAACACATTATAGGTAAAATAGTCAGCTTTAAACTGCCACAAAATAGCCAAACCATAATAAAAGTAAAGGCAATCGCGATGGCAAAAAATACCACCACACCTTTTGCACCTTCGGCTATATCACCGGCCATTTTAGCAAAACCAATTATATGAATACTCACCTTGTCGGTGCTTAGCGGTTCACGTAGTTGTGTTTCGAGTTTTTGCGCAAATGCTAAGGTATCGAGCTTTTCTTGGGTTTGCGGATCGGTTTCCATTAATTGCGCTGTCACCATCGCACACGAATAGTCACTGGCAATCATGCGCCCAACTACTTTCGCTTTTTCGATATTTTCTTTAACGACCCCTAAACCCTGTTTATCGGCTTTAAAATTAGCAGGAATTATTGGCCCGCCGGCAAAACCATCTTCAACTACTTCAACAAATCGAGCGCTGGGTGAAAATATTGAATTTACTAAAGGTCGATTAACACCAGGGATAAAATATAGCTGGTCGTGTACCGCTTTTAATTGGGTAAAAAATTCAGGATTAAATATATCGCCGCTGTCGTCACACACCGAAATTAAAATACTGTTAGCGCCACCAAACTGCTTTTCATGTTTGGTGTATACCTTCATATAATCGTGGTTTAACGGAATGTTTTTATTAAACGAGGCATCAAGTTGAATTTGTGTCGCTTTAAATGCCAATAAACAGGTTATAAGCACAAAGCTTATAACCATAATTAAGCGATGTTTAAATATCGCATTTTCTATAAAGTCTAAAATCTTATGCATTAAGGGGTCAACTCCTTCACTTTAATGCCATCTTCTGTTGCCATGATTAGTTTATTATTTAAAATCACACCATCTAGAATTGCTTTACCGTCGGCCAACTGCTCATGTGTAAGCTCAGCGTTTTGCAAATGAAAAATCACGCCGCTATTGGCCAACATTAGCCATTGTTCATTGTTATAATTTATGATGTTGTTAATCGTTGCTGTTTTTTTATTATCAAGGTGCTGCCAATTTTGATCACCTTGCTGGCGAGTAAAAACATTGCCTCGTAATCCTGCCACTACCTCTTGCTGCGCATTGGCGCTAAATGCAAAAAATGATCCTGGGTAAATTTCGTCAACTCGCTGCCATGTTAAGCCTGCATCGGTACTTTTTGCCATTAAGCCCATTTCACCCACTAACATTAAACCGTCTGGAGTTTGCTCAATGCGGTTAAAGTGCGGCAAAATTGAGGCTGTTTCTGCTTCATAACCTTCTGGGTCGTGTTCTTTTAAATCACTCAAATATTCTCTATCGTCACTAAATAATAGCGAGTCTAAAAAACGTTTTTGCCAGTGCTTACCACCGTCGCTGGTTTGATAAAACATGCCATAAGCCCCCACAGCATAACCATGTAGCTCATCTTTAAATAAAATATCTAAACACGGTTTATCTATCTCTGGCTTAGCTTGTTGTAAATGCCACGTTTTACCACCATTTGTAGTATTTATTATTGTTGCATCGTGCCCACAGGCCCAGCCATTGTTTTCATTAGTAAAATCAACCGCAGTTAACAATACTTGAGTTGGCACCGATTCTGCTTGTTGCCAATCAATACCATTAATACTTGTAATTACAGTGCCATGCTTACCAACAGCCACTAAACCCGCTTTAGTTTGGGTAATATCAGTCAATAACGTTTTATCGGCGTTTATTGCACTAATAGCAAATTGAGGAGTTTCTTGTGCAACACTCGCACCGCTGAGGATCAGGCTGGCATATACCAAATACTTCATAAATTTAAATCGCCTTGAACTGGGGAATTGTTTGTCTATTTAGGTGAGGAAAAGCCCTGCGCGTCAAAAAGACAAACGCGATGAGAAAGGAAAAAAGGCACCTAACCAATCGGTTAGGTGCCTACTATTAACTATCTACCTTCGCGACGTAATGCGCTTGATGTAAACTCATTGTCGTTAAACGACTGAGAAAAATCATACATTTTGTGCTGGTTATCTAAACCAATTGCTAAGTAACGACGAGAGTTTAAATCATGATAAACCTCTAACGTACTCCACTGCGTTGGTACTTCATAGTAGTTAAGGCCATAAGCCATAGCTACACGGTAAAGTTGGTCACGGTTATCGTAAATATCGGTAACCTGTACTTGCCAGCTATCTTCATCAATATAAAACACACGTTTTTTATAAATATGGCGCGTATCATCTTTTAAGTTAGCTTCAACCACCCACACACGGTGCTTTTCGTAGCGTGTATGCTCAGGGTTAATATGTCCTGGCATTAATATTTCGTCATAGCTTAGTTTATCGCTATGGAGCTTATAACTATTGTATGGAATATAAAGCTCTTGCTTACCTTTTAATGTCCAGGTGTAACGGTTTGGTGACCCGTTAAACATGTCAAAGTCATCAGTGGTACGTAAGCTGTCAGCTGCTGTACCTGGTGCATCATAAGCAACGTTAGGTGCACGACGAACACGACGTTGACCACTGTTGTAAGTCCATGCTTGGCGTGGCGTTAATATTTGGTCCATGGTTTCATGCACTAATAACGCAGTACCCGCTAGGCGTGCCGGCTCTGTTACTTTTTGTTTAAACTTAAACAAAATATTTGAGTCTTGCAGTTGCGCAGGTGTAGCACTTGGATCTGAGTATTTAACTAGTAGTTGCTCATCAAAACCAACATAGTTATACGAACCCGAAGCGTTAGGTGCTGCTTGGCCGCCAAAACGCTCAATAGACTGACCACGGTAACGTAGCAAGTGATTCCAAATTGCCTCTAAACCAGTTTTAGGAATAGGAAATGGAATACCAATTGCTGTACTTTTAATCCCATTACCGCCTTCTATTAGCTCTGCAGTGGGTGCAAATTGCTTAGTTGCATCATATACAAATTGCGGGAACGAAGCAGAGCGGCGAGTTGCATATACTGGCATTTTAAAGGTATCAGGATACGCTTCAAATAACGCAATTTGGCCAGGGCTTAAGTTCGCTTTATATTTTTCAATATTGCTTTTATCAATAGTAAACAACACTTTATCCGTATTAAACGGGTCTAAGTGATGCATACCTGCTTTATAACCTGCCGGTGCTGCGGTAATACCACCATTCCACGCAGGAATAGAACCATCTGCATTGCCTGCTTTTTGAGCGCCTAGTGGCGTTAAGTCTGCACCTAAGCGCGCAACTTCTTCGCTGCTAATTTTAGCTAAAGCAGCGTGACTTGCAAACAAGCTACAAAATGCAGTAGCAATGAGGGTAGGTTTTTTAATCATAATAATATTACCCCTAAATAGAATATTTTAAGTTAAATGAAATGTAATCGCGATCAGAGAAGGTATTAATGTCGCCGCCACCCCAAAATGAGTTGTAGCTAACATCTAATGACCACGCATTTTGATAGTTAAAGTTCATGGTTGCACCTAACGATTTACGATCCTCTATAAACAAAAACATAGGATCTGGCGTGCTACCATTTACGTCATGAGAAAATACAAAACGTGGCGAAAAGTTAATACCGTTATACAGGTTATAATAATCACCTTTAGCAATTAAGCGATAACCCCACGATGTAGCCGTAGCAAATTGTTTTTGCTCTGCTCCATTTGATAACGCCATATGTAGCGCAGAATAATCAGAACTGCCTGGGCCGGTCATAATGCCGCTTCGACCTGTACCTGACACATTCAAACGAATATCATCATATTCAGGCATGCCGTTAATATGCACAGCCCCTACTTCACCAACCACAGCCCAGCTATCTGCACCTAAAGATGGGCCAAATAAATGCGTCGCGGTAAATTGAAGTTGACTGGTATTGCGTTCAATATAACCTTTAGCCAAAGCACCTGGTTCAGCAGCACTTGTAAATGTGTCACCATTAGGTAAAGTAGTAGTCCAATCTCCAGGGACTTGGGAAATTCTTTCAAACTCTGGATTTAATCCTGCAGCTGCAAGCTGTTCAGGCATACCTGCATAGAGTAACTCTACGTCGTCAATTTGCAGTGGCTCATCCTCACGAAAAGTGAACTCACCAGCAAATGCCGTTTCACCTACCGACGTATTAAAACTTAAACCATAGAGCTTTATATTTTCTGGATACTCAATTACACCCTGTGAAAATGCTTGTAAATTTGTAATGTTATCTTCTGTAATTATATTGTCTAAAATATAATCTACATCTTTCCCAATAGCATCGACAGTAATAACTTGAGCAACACCATTTTCATCTATCTCTACTTTCTCTTCCAGAAAATTGGATACTTTTCCTGAAATAAGTGGACGACGGCTATGGTAATTGACATGGTAAAATGCAACTTCGGTGTCATTAAATTCAGGTAAAAATATCCCTAAGCGCAAACCATATTGACCTGTATCTTTTGGCTCCAACTTCCCATTTTTACCCTTACCTTTAAGAGCTACTTTTGTTGGGTAGGCTAAATACATCGCCTCCATCATAGCTTTGCCTTGACCATTGGAAGGATCTAAGCCTTGAGATTTAACAATTTCATCCAAATTGTTTAAGCTATTAGTTAAAAAAGCTAAATCAATATCCGGGTTAGAAGTGAAACCAAGTTGAATGTTTTGCGAATAGCCATTTTCAGCAGCAAAGTCATTCGTCGAAAAATATGTACCTGCAGCTGGTAGCCGTGTTTCTTGCCATTGGTATTGATAAAAACCCTCTAAGGTTACGTTATCAGTAATACCTAACGATGCCCATAACATACCAACAGGTATAAAGGCTTCTTTAAGCTCTGCACCAGGCGCTTTTAAACGGTCTATGTCAACTGGGTTAACGTTAATACCATGTGATATTAATGTACTTTCACCCCAATTTATTACTTGTTGACCAACGCGAATTGATAGCGGGTTTTTTCCTTCATTTAAATCAAAGCTTGCCCATACATACGCATCTAATAAACGGATGTCAGCACAGCTTTGTGCTTTTGTATCTTTGTCATCACATGGATCGACGCCTTGGCCTGAGGTAGGGTTTACATAAGCACGATCGCCATCCATTAATTCAAAGTCATAAAAATACATAAATCGAGTAAACAAACCATAATTATCTTTACTGATAGATAGATCATGGGTGCCCTTTAATAGTTTTGAAAACGAATCACCACTATCAAAGTTTAAATCGCCTGCATCACCATTGTTTGAATATGATCCTGGTTGCGCCCACACATCTTGCGATGAGTAAACGGTATTGTTTAAGGCTGGGTTATAACCCGTCCAATCGAATGAAGGGTTGTTACTTTTACCTATTAAGCCAAAGTCTCGGTCTTCTACACGAATACTTTGCCCATAAGAAAAAGTGGAGTCGAAAGTTATATCAAAACCTCCGGCTTCAAAAACTGCCGCTTGTGCAGTCATTGCAGATAACCCTAAGCTTGCGGCTGCTAAACCTATAGCGATTTTATTTTTAACAAAAAGCGATCTTCTTATCATTTTGGTTTCCCCCCTGTCGCGGGTCATTTTGTGTGATCAAGTTATTGTTTTTAGTGTAATCGTAACGATAGAAGCGAATTAAACAAATTACAAACAGTCGCCTTCAATCAGTCATAATCTTTTTTTATTCACTGACGTTTACGCAATGGTAAGACGTCATACCAGTAATTTATACACGCAAATTAACAATAGGACAAATCGAAATTAACAAAAAGGCAATATTTATGTATATCTATAACATAAATACAAGCGCTTAGGCTACTCGTTCGAGGCGGATAAACTTATTTTCGGGGGTAAGTATCAATCTAAACCTACCTCGCACCCCTAAACTAGAAATGTAGGGGCGCAGGTAGTTTGCGGCAAATCGAATGGTTTTACCGCTGTCATCTACAACTTGTACTGAGCTATAACGTCCATGGTAGTAATCCATGCATTCGTTGTAGCTCAAATTTAATCTAAAATAATATTCAATCATGATTTAATTTAAGGCTTTTTCAACCTTCTCAAATAAATCGTCGCTCAGCGTATCTAAATCAGCTAAACGCTGCAGTTGTGTTTTCATTGCTGCAGAACGTACTTTATCGTAACGTTTCCACGACATAAAAGGCGTTAACATGCGTGATGCATTTTGCGGATTAATAGTATTGAGCTTAATGAGTAAATCACCAAGCAAAGCATAACCTTTACCATCTAGGCGATGAAATTGCGCGGTATTAAAGTGGCTAAAACTGCCAATTAAAGCACGCACTCGGTTAGGGTTTGAAAAGTCAAAACAAGGATGTTCATACAGTGCTTTAATATTGTCAATTGCATCATCACCCGACTGCATGGCTTGCAGTGCAAACCATTTGTCCATTACTAATACGTCGTGTCGCCATTGGCTATCAAAATGTGCAAGCAAGGTGTCACTTAATGTATGCGACGCTTTTATAGCACCACTGAGCGCACCGAGCACATTGGTCATATTAGTTGAGCTTGCAGCTTCTTTTATAAATTCAGCCGCTGGTAAACTGTCTGTTTTTGCTAGGTAATACAAACATTGTTGTTTTAATGAACGTATTGCCACAGCAGCCGCATTAACACTACCATCGTCTTCAAGTGCTTGGTAACAATTAATAAATTCTTGTTCAAGGGTATCAGCTATTTGCTGTTCAAACTGCTGTGTAATAGTAAGAATGGCATCAACTGGGATCGTCTCAAACTCAGCTGCTAAGGTATCAAAGCTAGGGAGTTTTAACAGTTCAGCAAGTAATGCCAAGTCACCTGCTCTACTGGCTATTAATACCTGTAATGCTGCTATTATTTCATTACTTAATGGTTCAGGTTTTTTGCTTGCAATACCACGCTTAACCGCATTAATAAATAGCTGTTGCTGTGCATCCCAACGCGAAAAATCGCTACGCGCAAAGCGCATTATGTGCAATAGGTCTTGATCGTTACTGTGCTGCTTTAATATACACGGGGCTGAAAAGTCTTCCAATAAAACGGCAACAGGTTGCTCTGCTAGCTGATCAAAATTAAATGTTTGCGTTGCTTTAGTTACATCAAGCACATGATCAACGCTCTGACCTTTATATTGTAACGGTACACTTTTCCCCTTGCTATCTAACAGCTCAATTGCAAAAGGAATATGCAAAGTATCGTTTTGTGGCTGATTAATTGGCGCAGCCTGCTCAATGGTAAGGCTAAACGTTTGCGTCTCGCTATGATAACTTTGTTGTACATTTAAACGAGGAGTACCCGATTGGCTATACCAGCGTTTAAATTGCTCTAAGTTAATATTAGATGCATCACTCATAGCACTTACAAAATCGTCACAGGTAACCGCTTGGCCATCGTGGCGTTCAAAGTAAAGTGTCATGCCCTTTTGAAAGTTAGTTTCACCAAGCAAGGTGTGCATCATGCGAATAACTTCAGCGCCTTTATCGTATACAGTCACAGTGTAAAAGTTATTCATTTCAATTACTTTTTCTGGACGAATAGGATGCGCCATAGGCCCTGCATCTTCACTAAACTGGTGAGTACGCATTACTTTAACGGCATCAATACGGTTTAGCGCTCGCGAGCCCAAATCACTGCTAAATTCTTGATCTCTAAATACTGTTAAGCCTTCTTTTAACGATAACTGAAACCAATCTCTGCAGGTTACGCGGTTGCCGGTCCAGTTATGAAAGTATTCATGCCCAACAATAGATTCAATGGTGTGATAGTCTTTATCGGTAGCGGTTTCTTGATTTGCCAAAACACACTTACTATTAAAAATATTAAGCCCTTTATTTTCCATCGCTCCCATGTTGAAAAAATCAACGGCAACAATCATATAAATATCAAGGTCATATTCTAAATTAAAGCGTGTTTCATCCCACTGCATCGCTTTTTTAAGTGAGCTCATTGCATGCGGTGTTTTTGACAAGTTACCTTTATCTACAAATAAGGCTAAATCGACATTCTTACCACTTTTTGTAGTATAGCTGTCATTTAATACATCAAAGTCACCCGCCACTAACGCAAATAAGTAACTTGGCTTTTTAAACGGATCTTGCCACTTAGCAAAATGACGACCGTCTTGCGTTTCACCGCTATCTACCATGTTGCCATTAGAGAGTAACTGCGGGTATTTTTTGTCTGCTATTATGGTTACATCGAATGTTGATAAAACATCTGGACGGTCCATATAGTAAGTTATTTTTCTAAAACCCTGCGCTTCACACTGAGTACAATAAGCCCCACCCGATAAATAAAGTCCTTCTAGAGAAGTATTTGTTTGCGGAGAAATTTCGGTCACTATACTAAGTTGGCAGTGATCTGGTAAATTATTAATAATGAGTTGCTCACCCACTATTTTATAATCGCTAATATCATGAGTATCTATTGAAAGCGACACTAAGCGTAAATCAATGCCATCGAGTACTAAAGGTGCCGTTTTAGCGCCCACGCGGCTCAATGTAAGTAGCGCAGTGACTCTTGTTGTTAATGGCTGTAAATCAAAGTTAAGCTCGGTGTGATTAATTAAAAAGTCTGGCGCTTGGTAATCTTTTAAATATTGTGTTTGCGGTTTTTGTGCGGCAGTCATAAATACTCCAAAAAAAGCCCCTTTTATGTTTAAAAGAGGCTGTTTAAATTAAGCAGTCTGTTTTGGTTTAATACGTAATATTTTAATACCTAAATAAGCATAAATAATTGCCAATACAGGGTTAATTAAATTAAAGAAAGCATACAGTGCATAGTCAAATGGATTGATCAGTAACACGCTTTGCATATAGGCACCACAGGTATTCCATGGGATCAGCGGGCTGGTAATTGTGCCGCCATCTTCTAAGGTACGCGATAAATTAACCGGTTTTAAACCACGGTTTGCATATTCTTCTTTAAACATCCGCCCCGGTACCACAATAGCAATATATTGATCCGCCGCAATGACGTTTGTACCAATACAAGTCGCTATAGTTGCAGTGATTAACGAACCTGTGCTTTTTGCGATTTTAAGAATACTCTTAACAAACACATCTAACAGCCCCGTTTTTTCCATAATAGCGCCAAACATCAGTGCCGTCATAATTAGCCAGGTTGTTGTAAGCAT
Source organism: Pseudoalteromonas sp. MIP2626 (assembly GCF_013414205.1). Taxonomy (NCBI): domain Bacteria; kingdom Pseudomonadati; phylum Pseudomonadota; class Gammaproteobacteria; order Alteromonadales; family Pseudoalteromonadaceae; genus Pseudoalteromonas; species Pseudoalteromonas sp. MIP2626. Next base: position 31,190 of record NZ_JAATTW010000004.1, on the reverse strand, counting down.
ACCTGACATACCGCCCCCACTGAGGAGTGCATCCATATTGTCGTCTTGGGTACTAATACTAAAACCATCAAAAAAAGTGGTCCAAATTAATTTAAAGTAGCCTATTAGCTGGCCTTGGCTTATATCTATTTGGCTGGCAATTAAATCAGATTGAAACAACACAGCCCACACAGCGCCAAGTACCGCGCCTATCGATATAGCAGGAAACGCTGGCATTTTGCGTATCGCAAGTACTAAAAGTACAATTAAAGGCACTAGCATTTCTAAACCAATATTAAAGTTTTGCTGCAAAATAGCAGTAATTTCATCAATACGCCCTGCTTCACTCGATGCAGTCGCGTTAAACCCCATAAATATAAAGATTATTAAGGCAATTACAAAGCTCGGTACTGTAGTCCATAGCATATGCTGAATATGTTCAAATAAATCTGCCCCCACAACCGCAGGCGCTAAATTAGTAGTCTCTGATAGTGGACTAAGCTTATCGCCAAAATACGCGCCCGATATAACCGCACCAGCCGTTACTGTTTGCTCTAACCCTAAGCCTGTAGCAACGCCTAATAAAGCCACACCTATTGTAGCCGCTGTGGTCCACGAACTACCAATGCTCATTGCTACAATGCCACAAATTAAACAACTAGCTGCATAAAACCAACTCGGATTAATAACCTGTAAGCCATAGTAAATTAGCGTAGGTACTGTGCCCGAAAGCAACCAAGTGCCTATTAACGCACCTACCATAAGTAAAATTAAGATAGCACCTAACGACAAGGTGATCCCTTCAATCATCGCATCTTCTAGTTTTTTCCAATTGTAGCCATTTTTTAGACCTATTAATGCTGCTGCAAAAGTAGCAAATAACAAAGCTATTTGATTTGGCCCAGAAGAGGAATTATCACCAAATAGGTAAACAGCCGCACCAAGTAAACAAATGAGAACTGAGATTGGAATGAGTGCATCAAAAAACGAGGCGGGTTTTATTGGTTTTTCTTCTAATGACTTCAAGATAAAGACTCCTACACACATCTAATGCATGTTAATTATTCTTCTTAGCACATACAGCGCATTAATCGAGCAACATTGATCTAGCTCAACTTTGTGTAATCAGCGATTATAACAATCTTGTAAATTATGGGTAGCAAAAAAGGCGCAATTGCGCCTTTTTTTATAGAGGTAAACCAATTATTACTTTTTGGCTATACGCCCGTATTTAATATAGTCTTGAGTGATCAGGGCTGCTTCCTCTAAAAATGGATCCAGCTTTTCAATTACTTCCGGCACATCATCTAGGTTTTCGATTGGTTTTTCACCTAAACGCGCTAAACGCTCATTAGTACGCACTAAAGCGCGTGCTTCATTTTCATCTTTTTCTTTAATACGCTGAGCTTCTACTAACGAAATAGTTTTGCGGTCTTTCTCTTCGTTGTAGCGAGTAATGTCTTCAAATACATAATTAAACTCTGGCTCTGACTGAATACGCTGCGCATGTTGCTTATCTAAATACGTAATAATCGGTTTTAAGTCACCCATTTCTTGGTATCTAGCGCGTACTATGCTATCCCACGGCAGTGCATTATCTTGTTTACTTTCTCCCCACTCTGCGGGATCGATTGCAGATGGAAACGAAATATCAGGAATAACGCCTTTGTGTTGTGTGCTACCACCATTTATGCGGTAAAACTTAGCAATTGTATACTGCACACTGCCAAGCTCGTTGTCGTACAGGTCGTACGCTCGCCCTAAGCCTTTGTGCTGTTGTACAGTGCCTTTACCAAAGGTTTGCTCGCCAATCACAATACCGCGACCATAATCTTGTATCGCTGCTGCAAAAATTTCAGAAGCAGATGCACTGTATCTGTCTACTAGAACAGTTAACGGGCCATCGTAGTACGTAATACCATCGCGGTCTTTCTGCTCTTCAATACGATTATTAAGAGTGTGAATTTGTACCACTGGGCCTTGGTCGAAAAACAATCCAGAAAGCTGTGTTGCCTCGTATAAAGAACCACCACCGTTTTGACGTAAATCTATAATAACACCGTCTACTTTAGCTTCTTTTAGTTTAGCTAGTTCAACTTTTACATCTTGCGACAAGTTATTATAAAAGCCAGGTATTTCAATAACGCCTATTTTACTGGTTAAATCGGAATACTGTGCTTCAAACACTTCAGATTTAGCTGCTCTGTCTTCTAGGCGTATTTTATCTCGGGTTATTTCAACTATTTTAGGCGTACCGTGCGCATCAGCGCCTTTTAGATACTGTAAACGTACTTTTGTACCTTTAGGGCCTTTAATTAAATCAACCACGTCATCTAAGCGCCAACCTATCACATCAACAAACTCTTTACCGTCTTGGGCAACGCCAATAATGCGGTCATCGGCTTTAATTTGTTGAGATTTATCGGCAGGACCACCCGGTACTAAACTGCGAATAACGGTATAGTCTTCGTCTGGGCTTAATACTGCACCTATGCCTTCAAGCTCTAGGTCCATATCCATTTTAAATTGCTCTGCACGGCGCGGCGATAAATAAGAGGTATGCGCCTCTATACTGCGTGCAAGCGAATTCATTACTATTTGAAAGGCATCTTCGGATTTTGATTGTACTAAACGCTTTTGTGCATTTTTATAGCGCTTTACAAGTACATCCTTTATACCTTCCCAATCTTTACCGGTCATTTTTAAGCGTAGTGCGTCATATTTAACGCGCTCACGCCATATTTCATCAAGTTCGTCTTGGGTGGTTACCCAATCAGCATCTTCTCGATCAAAAAAGTATTCATCTTGTTTATCAAACGTCATCTCATTTTCAAGTAATGAAAGCGAGTAATCATAACGCTCAAAGCGACGTTTAAGGCTTAGGTTAAAAATATCAAACGTAAAGCCTAACTTGCCGGTTACCAATGCGTTATCAAAGCCATTACGATATTGCTCAAATGACGCAATATCGCTGGCTAAGAATACACTTTTATTAAAATCAAGGGATTCGATATAACGATCGTACACTTTACTTGAAAGCTCATCGTTAAATCGAACCGGTGTATAGTGTGAACGAGTAAATAAGTTAACCACTCGTTTGCTGGCTGTAGCATGTTGACTTTCTTGCTTGAGCAACGGTAAGTCTTTTAACGTAACGGCTTCAACAGCAGCAAATAATGAACCTGAAAACAGGGCAGCAACTAACGGAATGAGCGTAAACTTTTTACTCATACACAACTCCTTAATTTATTTTCAGCTTAAATAATGTATAAGCTGTCAGCTTTGGTTTTAACTTGCATACCAGTCACTAATTCAACATGAACGTCGTCTTTGTTCACTTCAGTGATTATTGCATTAACAAGTGCTTGGCCAAGTTTAACCTTAACCTTATTATTAACCTTGACCTCACTTGCTGGTAAAGGTTCAATTTTTCCTGAACGCTTAACCGGTGCGGCTTTAGCTGTTTTATCTGCTGAAGTAGCATTTTTAGCGGCATGAGCAGGTTTCTTTTTGAAAGATTTTGCATCTGCATCTGGACGCGGACGTTGCTGCTTTTTGCGTTTAGCCATTTTCGCGCGGCTTTCTTCCAATGCTTTTTGTGCATGGTCGATATGCTCTTGCTCAACTTTTTCAGCTTGATTACCATCAAGATCAATACGAAACTCTGACTTAGTCACAGCTTCTAAATAACGCCAGTTAGACGTGTATTTTCTAAGCGCTTGGCGCACTTGAGTCTTGCTTACTTTTTCAGACCCTTCAATACGCTCAGCAATATCTTTAAAAATACCGACTTTAAGCGGTTTGATACCGTCTTTTTGTTTAAAACACTGCGGGAATTCTTGATATAAAAATTCCAACACTTCGTTCATATCTTTTAGCTTGTTTGTGGTTTCCATTTTAGAACCTATTTTTCACATCTTTTCATCAAGGGACGAATCAACATAGTGTATTACCCAGTCGACCAATTCTTCGAAGTCGGCCTCAATTACAGCCATATCACCACGAAGGTGTTCCCAAATACCATTAATTGTTTCATCGATAAATTCACACTCGGCTTCGTCTGGTAGACGATCCCAAGCAATATGAATCAAATCATTGAGCGTTTCCGCTACATGTTCTTCATCGCCTTCCCAATCGCCCACATCTTGTACGGCAAAAAGGTAGTCTTGAACATTTAGCAAGTCTTTCATTATAGGCTTGCCTCTAAGCATTTTACTAATGCTTCAAGACCCGCTTGATCGTCAGTATCAAATCGGCTAATACTTGGGCTATCTATATCAAGTACAGCAAATACTTTACCAGCTTTCATAATAGGTACAACTACTTCAGAATTTGACGCTGCATCACAGGCTATATGCCCATCAAAAGCGTGAACATCTTCTATTAATTGTGTTTGTCCGGTTGCAGCGGCGGTTCCACATACACCCTTTCCTACCGGAATTCGAATGCAAGCCGGGTTACCTTGAAACGGACCAAGCACTAATTCGGTAGGTGAATCCATAAAATAAAAGCCCGCCCAATTTACATCATCTAATGAAGTAAATAACAGCGCGCTTATATTTGCCATATTAGCAATTACATTCGATTCACCGCCTATCAGCGATTGCGTTTGCTTAACTAATGACTGGTAAAAATCGTGCTTTTGCATACCAAACTACTTCTTATTAAACATACAGTAGCTAAAGGTACTCTTTGTCGTGAAAAATTGAAACCTTTTGCGGCTAAAAAAAAGGAAAATGCACGCTTTATCAGCATTCTTGCTTAATAATGCTACGATTATTTTTTTGCGGTTTTGCGCAGCCCAAACAAAAACAGCCCTGCAGCAAACCCAGACATCACACTATTTATTAAAAATATCTCGCCCGTAGTAGCACTAAGTAAGTAACTAAAAATAGCGCCGCCTAATAAACCAAGCGTTAAAACCCCTGAATAATTTACTTTAGCGTACTTAAACATAAGTAAGTAACCTGGCACTACAAATGCGGCCATCGTTAACCCTACAATATGTGCGTTTGCTATTGCCGTCATCAATAATTGAAAAAATATTGATAAAAAGTCGCCACTCATAGCAAGGCCATAATAAACACCCAACATACCACCAATAATGATTGGGGAGAGTAATGAAAGCCCGACACTTTTTGCAAGTTGATGTTTCATCGTAAAATCCTTAAATATACAAACATAAGCCTCAATAATATAAGCATGCCCTAAGCGAGGTAGCTTATAAATAGAGACTATGGTCGTAATTTAAACTTACAAAACAAACGCGTTATTTTATATGAGGCACAAAAAAGCCCGCTAATTAAGCGGGCTGTTTTGTTATATGGTGGAGAGATAGGGATTTGAACCCTAGATGGGCTATAAACCCATGCCGGTTTTCAAGACCGGTGCATTCGACCACTCTGCCATCTCTCCGATACTGCTATAGTTAAAAATAAGAGTGTATTTTAAACTATTTTAAATAAATGCTTATTATTGATTTTAAAAACCAAAACACCATTTATTTGTTAAATAAGTGGTGGAGAGATAGGGATTTGAACCCTAGATGGGCTATAAACCCATGCCGGTTTTCAAGACCGGTGCATTCGACCACTCTGCCATCTCTCCGCACGGCCTGAATAATAGGGAAAGCGCAGAGGTTTGTGAAGCTTTATTTTAAATTAATTGTTTAAGTGATTAAAAAACAACTAATTTGTTTAAAGTTAAAGCAAAAGTGGCCTGCATTAATTGTAATTGAACTTTTATTTAAATATTTCACTCTATTGAACTACAAAGGTTTGCCCAAACATATAAGAGTTGTTAATCTAAATTTAGTTAAATTATCGGAACTACTCAGTTTCAACCACAGGAGCTCTACAATGGCGTTTAATCAATCGTACAATACCGCTAAACCGGTAATGTCTACCATTGAAACAAACAAGGTGCTTAAAAACACCTACCTATTACTTGCTATGACACTCGCATTTAGCGCTGTTACAGCGGGTATTTCAATGGCACTACAGTTACCATACTTTATGGGATTAGTGTTCACACTTGTCTCGTTCGGCTTATTATTTGTAGTAAATAAAAAAGCAGAAACTGCATCTGGTGTATTTTGGGTATTTGCTTTTACCGGCTTAATGGGCGCAGGCCTTGGCCCAATGCTTAACCACTATGCAGAAATGCCTAATGGCCCTATGCTAATTATGCAAGCGCTGGGCTCTACCGCGCTGATATTTTTTGGTTTATCGGCTTATGCACTTAACACTAAAAAAGACTTCTCATTTATGGGTGGCTTTTTAACGGTTGGTTTAATCGTTGTTATTGTGGCAAGCATTGTTAATATTTTCATCGGTAGTTCACTGATGTTTATGGTACTTAATGCTGCTGTAGTATTAATTATGTCTGGTTTAATTTTATTTGATACCAGCCGTATTATTAACGGTGGCGAAACAAATTATATTCGCGCAACTGTGTCACTTTACCTAAGTGTATATAACTTATTTACTTCATTACTTGCTCTGCTTGGCGCAAATAATGACTAATTAAAAAGTTCTGTTAAAATAGCCCCTTAATTGGGGCTTTTTTTTGGAATAATTTTGTCGCGTTTCGTCTTGTCTTTACATACTCCACCCTCTGATCACGATACTACGCAGCGTTTAGTTAAATTTGCGCACGCTTGCTTAGCGCAAGGACACACCATAGACGCTATATTTTTATATCAGCAAGGGGTTTATCATGCTTCAAACCACTTTGATCTTCCCACTGATGAGCTACAAATTCCGATGTTATGGCAGCAATTAGCAGATCAAAAAATTAATTTAATGTTATGTGTAACCGCCGCTGAAAAACGTGGTTTAGACATTAAACACACCAATGTGTTTAATGTTGCTGGGCTTGCTGAATTTGCCATGCTTGCTAGTGATGCCGACAAATGGATACAGTTTAAATGATTAACGTACTCGTAATGAGCCAATGCAGTCCTTTTGATGACTTGCATATTCGCGACGCCCTAGACATGACCCTCATATTTGCAGCTGTCGATCAGAATATCAGTTGGCTCTTTAGTGGCCCAGCTGTACTGGCACTAAAAAAGCAACAACAACCAAATATGCTTGGTATAAAAGATTTTTTTAAAAACATTAAAACATTGGAAATTTATGACGTTGAAAATATTTACGTCTGCGAAAAGTCACTACTCGATTATGGCTTAAACAAAAATGATTTATTGTTAGATGTGCAAGCACTAAACTTTGATCAGCAAAAAGCGCTAATTAAAACCCAGCAACATGTGGTGAACCTATGAGTAACCTACAAACTAATGCTTTGAGCACCTTACATATATTTTCTAAACCACTTAGCTACTACAGCGCCAATCGATTAGAAAACCTAATTCAAGCAACTGATATTGTACTTCTGGTTGGCGATGCCTGTTATGCAGCAAAGCAGTATCGACAATTTGCCGAATCATTGTTTATTTTAGCGCCTGATGCGAGTGCTCGCGCTATAAAGCTAAATAATAACGATAAAGTAATTAGCTATGACGAATTTGTAACCCTTAGCTTATCAACCAATCAATCTATTACCTGGTAACTTATGCTTGAAATTAACAACCAACAGCTTGAAACAGACAAACAAGGTTATTTACTTGACCATACTTTATGGTCAAAAGAATTAGCGCCCATTATTGCACAGCAAGAAAACATTAGTTTAACTGAGCAGCATTGGGAAGTTATTAACTTTGTTCGCAACTTTTACCTAGAATACAACACCAGCCCCGCTATTAGAATGCTGGTAAAAGCCATGGCTAAAGCACTCGGTGAAGATAAAGGTAATAGCCTATATTTATATAAATTATTTCCTAAAGGCCCGGCAAAACAAGCGACTAAAATTGCCGGCTTACCAAAACCTGCCAGGTGCATATAATGAATAATAAGTCAGCTAATAAGCAAGAGTACACAGCTAAACCCAAACGTAATACTGGCAGAACCTATTCTCGCAGCACGCTAAAAAGCGTCGCTTCAAAAAGAGAAATAAAACCAGCAATAGCTGCACAAGATATAAAAATAGTCTTATTTAATAAGCCTTTCGACGTTTTGTGCCAATTTACTGATGATGCCAACAGAAAAACCCTTGCTGAATTTATTCCTATAAAAGAAGTTTACGCTGCAGGCAGACTCGACAGAGACAGTGAAGGTTTATTACTGCTCACCAATTGCGGTAAATTACAAAACACCCTAACCGCACCGGGTAAAAAAACCAGTAAAACTTATTGGGTTCAGGTAGAAGGTGAGCCGAGCTCAGAGTCAATTGCTGCACTATGCACAGGCGTAGAATTAAAAGATGGCCTTACATTACCCGCTAAAGTGAGCATCATCAGTGAGCCAACGCTGTGGGCGCGTAACCCGCCAGTAAGAGAGCGAAAACTAATACCTACAACTTGGCTCAGCATAACAATAAGTGAAGGGCGTAACCGCCAAGTTAGACGCATGACAGCACATATTGGGCACCCTACTTTGCGTTTAATTCGCTATAGTATTGGTAAGTACACCCTAGATGGCATTAAAAACGGCGAGTATAAAGTAATGACAGGTATAAAGCATACCTAACTGATGTAAACCAACTTACAATCGCTAATTTATAAGCCATTATTAACTTTAAATTAGCGTTTAAGCTATTTGCCAGGGCTTAGCGCAATACAATTACCTCCTTGGTTTTTTGCATAATAAAGAGCATCGTCGGCAGCTTGAATAAATGTTAAATGATCATCACACTGATGATGATTAACAGTATTAATTCCCATGCTTACTGATAAATACCCTGTAAAGCTATCTTCATGCACAATTGCCAACATTTCAATTGCTTTTTGAATTTGTTCAGCCACAAATAGCGCCCCTTGTTTATCTGTTTGTGGTAGCAATACAACAAACTCTTCACCACCATAACGGGCAACAAAATCCTCTGGACGACTCACTGTGTCGGCAAGTTTTTGTGCCACAGCGTATAAGCACTTATCGCCTGCAATATGCCCGTAACGGTCGTTAAATTTTTTGAAGTTATCAATATCAATTATAATGAGTGAAAGCTGACAGTTTGCTAATTTAACACGGGAAAATTCATCAACAATTTTTTCATCAAAGCGGCGCCTATTGGCAATTTTGGTTAACGAATCTAAAAACGCCATTTCGCTTAAAATCTCATGTGCTTTAATCCGCTCAGTGGCGTCATTAAAAACAACCAAAAATTCATTACCAATATTAATACCCGATACTTGCATAATGACTTGCTCACCATTTTTGCAGGTTATTTGGTAGTCGTTTGCAGGAATATCGCCTTTATTACTTTCGGCTTGTGCAAGCGATGCGCTCCATAATGCCCGAGCAGCATTTCTTTTATCAATATCTGGGTAGGCTTTTCCCCACCAAATATCTACATTGGGCGTATCATTTATAGTAAAACCAAATACATCAATATAACGCTGGTTAACTTTTAATATATCACCCGTTTCAACGCACACATTACAAATAGGCATAGGAAGCACTGTAAATAATTTCGCATAATGGCTCAGCTCATGATTACGCATAGGGTGATGCGTGTGAGCAATTAAATACTTTTGTTGTGGGTCGTTATGTTCGTTAAGTAATTTGGCATTCATAGTCGCTACAAAATGCCATTCAACCCACCATGTTTCTAAATGCTCTAATAATGCTTTTTCTACTTTTAGATTAGGGCTCAACGACTGTTCAATTAATTTAAATAACTCAACAATAGGATGTGGCTCTTGGAAAAAAATAGGGGGAGTTATTGTGATCAATTCATCAAACAAATAATAAGCTGTTTCTTTAAGTTCACTCAACGGGTTGTTAAGCAACTCACTTATATCGGTTTTTTTTGAGTAATCTAAAATAAAAGATTTTACTTTGTTGACGTGAGAAGCATAGTTCATATATTCATTCCATTGAGTATATTAATAATAACCTTAGTTACGCTTAAATATAACACTATAAAGCAATATAAAGCTATAACTCCTCCTACTATTACACAGCTAATATTCACACTTATTTACTATTTATATTTATTTTGCTTACTGCAAATAGCAAAAACGTTTTGCTGACGCTATAAAAATAACTACAAAAGCGCTGCATTAAGGCTAAGCCTCTTTAAGCGCTGCTTAAATACATGCTATAATCGCGGCCTTTCCAAGATGTTATTAATAACAGTAATCTGTATAAGCGAAATTATTCATGAGCGAAAATAGTCACATTAAAGTCATCGTAGGTATGTCCGGCGGTGTTGATTCTTCTGTATCTGCATATTTGTTAAAGCAACAAGGCTATCAGGTAGAAGGCCTGTTTATGAAGAACTGGGAAGAAGACGACAATGATGAATATTGCGCCGCAGCTGATGATTTAAAAGACGCGCAAGCTGTTTGCGATAAACTCGGTATTGAACTGCATACAGTTAACTTTGCCGCTGAGTATTGGGATAACGTATTTGAGTACTTTTTAGCTGAATACAAAGCAGGTCGTACACCTAACCCAGATATAATGTGCAATAAAGAAATTAAATTTAAAGCCTTTTTAGAATTTGCGGCCCAAGCATTAGGCGCCGACTTTATTGCCACCGGTCACTATGTACGCCGCGAACTACGCGATGACAAATACGTTATGTGCCGCGGGTTAGATGATAATAAAGATCAAAGCTACTTTTTATACACGCTTAGCCACGAACATATTGGCCAAACATTATTCCCTGTTGGCGATATTGCTAAGCCAGAAGTACGCCGCATAGCTGAAGAGCAAGACCTAATTACTCACGATAAAAAAGACAGCACAGGTATATGTTTTATTGGTGAGCGCAAATTTAAAGACTTTTTACAAAAGTTTTTACCTGCCCAACCTGGTGTTATCGAAGACACTGATGGTAACAATGTAGGCGAGCACGAAGGATTAATGTATCACACCCTAGGTCAACGCAAAGGCTTGCTAATTGGTGGTATGAAAGAAGGCTCAGGCGAGCCATGGTATGTAGTAGATAAAGACCTTGAGCGAAATGTACTTATTGTTGGCCAAGGTAAAGATCACCCTCGCCTATACAGTAATGGCCTTAATGCTAACCAATTGCACTGGGTTGACCGTATTGGCCCTAAAGGCACTACTCGCTGCACAGTTAAAACCCGTTACCGCCAAGAAGACTTAAGCTGTACGCTACTTGTAGGCGAAGACGGCATGGCACGCGTATTATTCGACGAGCCACAAAAAGCCGTTACTCCAGGTCAATCTGCCGTATTTTATGCAGAAGATGTGTGTTTAGGTGGTGGTATTATTGATTCGGTGATCAAATAATGAATCAACACCAAGTCATGGCGCTTGCCGCCATGTGCCAAGTTGCTAAACAAGTTCAAAAAGTTGCTCAGTACGGCAATAATAATGAACACGATTTAGAAATACTACTTTCGAGTATTATTCAAACCTCGCCGGCATCGCCAGAGGATGTATATCAAGGCACAGATAACCTACGCGATGGCTACAAAACATTATTGGCACAGCTAAGTGCTGGTGCGCAAAAAGATGTTGAAATTGTAAAATACGTCGGTGGTTTAATGCAGCTAGAACGTGCCTTGAGTGCAAACGACAAAAGCTTAAACGAATTAGGTAAACGTATTGATGACATTCATCGACGTTTAGATCATTTTGCTATAACCGACGAGAGCGTTGTCGCCGGTTTAGCGGATATATACTCAACGGTGCTAAGCCCCCTTGGGCACCGTATACAGGTTTATGGTAAACCTGAGTTACTAAAGCAGCAGCTCACTCAAAATAAAATCCGCGCATTATTATTAGCCGGTATTAGAAGTGCAGTTTTATGGCGACAAATGGGCGGTAAACGCCGTCACTTTTTCTTTGCAAAAAGAAAAATAATCGCCATTGCTAAAGCAAAAATTTAATTATCGTTCAAACTAAAATTTAGGAGTTATTATGGAGCTTTCAGCGTTAACGGCTATCTCTCCAGTGGATGGTCGCTACGGCAGCAAAACCACTGAACTACGCAGTATTTTCAGCGAATTTGGCCTAATCAAATACCGCGTAACCGTTGAAGTGCGTTGGTTGCAAGCGTTAGCTGCAGCGAGCGATATTAAAGAAGTCCCTGCATTTAGCGAACAAGCTAATGCATTACTAAACGCCATTGTTGATAACTTCAGCGAAGCTGATGCACAGCGCGTTAAAGATATTGAACGCACAACAAATCACGACGTTAAAGCGGTTGAATACCTTCTAAAAGAAAAAGTAGCCGATAACGCAGAACTACATGCAATTAACGAATTTATTCATTTTGCATGTACCTCTGAAGACATTAACAACCTATCTCATGGTTTAATGCTAACTGAAGCACGCAATAATGTATTACTACCATATTGCGATCAGTTACTTAGCGCAATTAAAGAAAAAGCGATTGAGTACAAAACAATCCCTATGATGACACGTACGCACGGACAACCTGCTACACCGTCTACTATGGGTAAAGAGTTTGCTAACGTTTACATGCGCTTAAAACGTCAACGCGACCAAATTGCACAAGTAGAAATGCTAGGTAAAGTTAACGGTGCTGTAGGTAACTACAACGCTCACCTTAGTGCATACCCAGATTACGATTGGCACACACATGCAGACAAATTTGTATCAAGCCTAGGTTTAACTCTAAACCCGTTTACTACACAAATTGAACCGCATGACTACATTGCTGAGCTTTTTGATGCTATTGCCCGTTTTAACACAATACTGCTCGATTTTGATCGTGACATGTGGGGTTACATTGCCCTTAATCACTTTAAGCAAAAAACCATTGCTGGCGAAATTGGCTCATCAACAATGCCACATAAAGTTAACCCTATTGATTTTGAAAACTCAGAAGGTAACTTAGGTTTAGCAAATGCTATTTTTTCTCACCTTGCACAAAAGCTGCCTGTTTCTCGCTGGCAACGTGATCTTACCGACTCAACGGTATTACGTAACTTAGGTGTAGGTATGGGTTATGCACTTATTGCATACCAATCAACACTTAAAGGTGTAAGTAAGCTTGAAGTAAACGAGCAACGTTTATTAGAAGAGCTTGATCAAAACTGGGAACTGCTAGCAGAGCCAATTCAAACAGTTATGCGTAAGTACGGTATCGAAAAGCCATACGAAAAGCTTAAAGACTTAACCCGTGGCAAACGTGTAAACCAAGAAATAATGGCAGACTTCATCGATGGTTTAGACCTTCCTGAACACGCTAAAGTAGAAATGAAAAAACTAACACCTGCTAATTATATTGGCCGCGCTGTTGAGTTTATTGATGATTTAGTTTAATAACTAAACTAAAATCAATGAAAAAGCGAAAGGTCTCCTTTCGCTTTTTTTGTTTTAATACCACTTGCACTAATTTGTAGGGCCACTGTATGTATCAATTAAAAATAAATGACTTATCAGAGCAAGAGTTTTTAACTCAGTTCTGGCAAAAAAAACCACTCTTAATTAAACAAGGTTTTAGTAATTTTCAGGACCCGCTTGATGCGAATGAACTTGCAGGCCTTGCAATGGAAGACAGCATAGAGTCGCGTATTGTTACTAATCATAATAATGAATGGCAATCGCACCAAGGGCCGTTTGAAGACTTTGAACAGCTTACAGAGCAACACTCTACTTTATTAGTACAAGCGGTTGATCATTGGCATAACGATGCAGCACAGCTGCTAGAGCCGTTTCGATTCATCCCAAACTGGCGCATAGATGATTTAATGATCAGCTATTCAACGCCTGGCGGTGGTGTTGGCCCGCATTTAGATCAATACGATGTATTTATTATTCAAGGTGAAGGCAAACGCCATTGGCGAGTAGGCCTACCAGATCCTAGCCTTAAACAATTCACCCAAAATAAAACATTATTGCAAGTAGAAGCGTTTACTGCGGTTATTGATTGTATTTTAGAACCCGGCGATATTTTATATATTCCACCAGGTTGCCCGCACGAAGGTTATGCCGTAGAAAACGCCCTTAATTATTCGGTGGGTTTTAGAGCGCCAAATCAACAAGATTTACTCTCTAGCTTTGCCGATCATATTATTGATACCGAAAGCGGACAAAAGCGTTACACCGACCACAACCTTACATTAAGAGAGTCTAAGGGCGAGCTGAGCGATACTGAGGTTGATAAAGTAAAAGTGCTAATGCAGGCATTACTAAACGACCACACCTTATTTAAACAATGGCTTGGCACAACTTTAAGCCAACCAAAGCACGATATGGACTTAATGCCTGTTGAGCAACCGTTTAATGCGGCGCAAATAGCCGATGCAATAAACAGTGACGACATAAGCTTTGAACGCCTAGGTGGAACGCGTGCTATATATCAGCAAACAGCTGATGAATTATTAGTAAGTGTTAACGGAGAAAACTACTCTGTACCAAATAGTGACTTGAATGCTGTTAAGTTACTTACTGATTTTACAGGTTTTAATGCGCAACAGCTAAAAAACACGGCCCCAAGCCTAGTTTTTATTGAAATATTCACTACACTAATTAATGAGGGTATTTGGTTCAATTAGAGGTGTATTATGGACTACCGGGTAGAACAGGTCGATTGGCACAGCCAAAAAGCGCTACTGCAGCAAATAAGAGAGCGTGTATTTGTTTATGAGTTACATATTCCTAAACATATTGAATTTGACAACCTAGACCCACTTGCCCAACATATTCTTGTCACCTGTATTACCAACGACACACAGTCTCCTGTAGCCACAGGCAGGCTGTGTAGCGATGGCCTTATAGGCCGTATAGCTGTATTACCCGCCCACCGCAATCGCAATGTTTACAAATCCCTACTTAACTTTATTGTTGCACTTGCTGCAGAGCAAAATATTGAAGTACTGAGTATTAACTGCATTTTAGAAGAAGTTGAATTATTTAAACAAAATGGCTTTAGCCAACAAGGCAATGTATTCATGGAGGCTGGCATTGCAAAGCTACGAATGCAATGCCCTGTTACCAGCTTTGAAACTCGTCCATTTACGTTAACGCATTAAAAAGCGAGCTACAATAAATAAAGTAGCTCGCTTTTTAATTTGTTATACAAACATATTAAACTTATTTAGGCTCGTTAGCCCACAGTTGTTCATTTTCGTGCATTTCGTATAAACCATGGGCACGATTGATCAGTAAATTGGCAAAATCAACCTTGGTTTTATCACTCGCCCCTGTTTGCATTATTTGATCAGCTTTTAACTGCCATTGCAGTGAAAAATAACGTATTGCATCGCGAGCATCTTTTGCAGCACTCACTTCAGCATGATCAGTTGGTAAACGACCGGTAATTACCCAATAGTTTTTACCATTTTGCGCCTTAAATTTCCATAGAGCACAAAATGGGGCTAAAAAACGACTGTCTTTTTCAATCAACGTTTTAGGCATAATGCCTTTTTCAGCTAAATGCTTTTGTGCGTTTTGAAAGCATTCACGCTGCCATAATATATTTTGCTGCTCTACTTGAGCTTGTTCTTGTGCTGTTAACGGTTTTTTTTCTTGTTGTGTCATTATTAATAACCTTTTACTTCTTTTTTAACACTTTAAGGGCTTAACAAATAAGGTGCAAGTACAAAAATAGTATTTTTTAGCCTCAAACCCGCTGTTTGCCTGGTTTTTAGCCAAATTTATAAGCTTTACTTAACTATTTTAATATTATGATCGAATGAGCCCACATCCCCCGGAAATACCACCGGCGACTCAATCCCTTCTTTATTAATGGCTGCAACACCAAAATAGTAATTATCAATTACTACATTGTTAAGTGTAGCTTGAGTAACCTTACCCACGGTTTTACTAAACTGCCATTGTGGCTCGCTGGTATAACGCCAATAAATACGATAACCGGTTATATTATTGTCTTTAGATGCCTGCCACGACAAACGCGTATTAGCCGTTACCGCACCCGCGATTTTCACGTCTTTAGGAGGGGCTGGTGCCCACGCCATCGACGCTAAACTTACAGCATTAAGTGCGGTTAATTTGGCCGCATAGTCAAAATCAACGCCTTTGATCGTATCGCCATATTCAATGCCGTTTTCAATGCGTAAGTCTTGATGCTGGCGATCGTAATGCTCGTTTGTTTCCATAATGCGCACTGCAGCAAAGCCCGCGTCATTAAAAGGTCTATGGTGCCCACCTCTACCAAATCGGTCTAACCGATAAACTAACATAGTATTTAAATTAGCAATGTATCTGTCGGCAATGGTATCTATGTAACGCGCCAAGTTACGACTAGCTGAGTCAACCTCGCCCCCCGTAAAGCGCCGCGTTCGTGCTTGCTCTTTAGTTTCTATTACGCGCGTACCTTCAGAAAATATCCGCGCTGTGGTGTTATCGGTTACGCCATTAACCCCGGTAATATTGCCTATCATGTCGTTGTTTAGTACTGCGTGTACTTGCCAGTCGTGTTTTTGCGCATAAGCGGTTAAAATTTTACCACCAAATAAACCCTGCTCCTCGCCCGACAGCGCCGCGTACACCACAGAGCCATTAAATTTATGTTTACTCAATACACGCGCCGCCTCTATTACGCCCGCCACACCAGAGGCGTTATCGTTAGCCCCCGGCGAGTCGCTAGTAAAATCCATCACATCGCTTACGCGTGAGTCTATATCGCCCGACATTATTACCATACGGTTAGGCTCGCTTATACCGCGCTGAATAGCGACAATATTAACCACTTCGGTTGCATCAGGAATTCGTTTTTCGCCCGATATAGTGTCTTTTACTTCAATAATCTCTAGGCATCCGCCGCATTGTGCTGATATTTTTTCGAACTCTTGTTTTATCCAGCGCCTTGCTGCACCAATGCCACGGGTTTCCGATTTAGTGTCTGATAATGTATGGCGCGTACCAAAATCCACCAGCGTTTGAATATCGCCACCAATACGCTGCGCTGAAATATCACCGGCTATAGCATGCAATTTTTGTTGATCAGTGTATTTAATCTCGCCCGCTGCCAATGCTTGCGAAGTTAAACCCACAAAACAAGCAGCTGTAAGGGTACTCACGCTAAGTAATTTTGTTGTTATTTTAAAAGGTGTTTTAAGCATCTAATGGCTCCTTATTTTTATTATAATCACCATTACGTAAGTAAGCTTAGTGCGCAATACTTTTGCGGTAGGCACCACAAAAAAGTAAGTTAAAGCACAGATTAAAAGTTTAATTAAGCCAAATAATCTGCAACTAGAATGTTTAGTAATATAGTTATTTTATTTATGCCACACTAGGGTTTTTATTTATTAAAAACTTTATGCGCCAATTAAAAAACGATACCAAGCTCAGTAATCAAATCTATCATGCCGACAGTAAGTTTGGTCCGGTACGCGTTTATCAAAATGAAGATTATAGATGGCTCACTTTTAATAACGATCCGCCGCTAGGCTCTACCCTTCAAGGAGTAATGAGCAAAGCCCGGCCTGAACTATTATGTGTACCAATATATCAAAGCATGTTGTTATTTTTATTAGCCCCGGTTAGTGAGCTACGTATTTTAAATTTGGGCTTAGGCACTGCAGCAATAGAGCGCGCACTTAAACACATTGAATCTAGCCGCCGTAATTTAATTGATACGTTTGAAAGTGTAGAAATAAACCCTGATGTTATAAGTATCGCTAAGCAATTTTTTAAATTACCCAGTGATCATACTGTGCACTTGCAATGTGCTCAGCAATTTATTAGTCAATGCACTCAACAATACGACCTAATTTACATAGATATATTTAGTGGCGAGCACCACCAAACGTTTATTCAAAGCGAGTCGTTTTGGCACGCCATTAACCACTGCATTAATAAAAGCGGCCAGGCAATCATTAACCTAAATCCTAAAACAGGGCAAGAATTACAAACTACTTTAGTACTGTTACGCCATTACTTTAACTGTATTGCACTTATAGAGTTTAACGAGTACAAAAACATTGTTCTTATACTAAGTAACCTTTCGTTAAAGCATATAACGGTAGAGGCAATACAAGCCTCAACAGTAATGCAAAGCATAGCGCCAAACTTGCATAGCAATATAAATACTATTTACCATATAGCAGCAGTATAAAAATTAACGACCAGGCTCAAATGTATCGTAACAAGGTAGGCTCGTTTCTAGCAGTTCCCAATTAGCCCTAGAAGTCACAAAATTATGTGATAATGGCTTTTCTGTAATTGTTGAATCTATAAGGCCTAAGCGAATTCTGTACCGAGATTTATCATCCGCATTAGCACTATAAATAGGTGAACCACAACACTTACAGAAATAACGTGTGCGCCCTGCTTTAAAAGAATACTTACTTAGTAAATCATTGCCTGTTGAAATTGAAAATTCATGCACATTTATAAACCCGTTAGTTGCAAAAGCGGTTCCGCTATTTTTTCTGCAAAGTGAACAATGGCAATGGATAATACTCGTAATAGCACCCGTTATTTTTACTGTAACCTCACCACATAAACATGAACCTGTGTACATACAACTTCCTTATAATTAAATTATTATTTTTTAACCTAATGAATGACTAAAAACAATCTTAGTATTGTTTTAATGCTTACTAATATTAATTATACCTTAGAGTATGAGTAATTAAGCCTCTACTAAGCTGCATTTAAAAACACAAAAATGCTATGATAGCTGCAATTACTTGCCATTTAAGCTATTAAAATGTATCGACTATTTGAGCGCATTACTAAGCCGTTCCCACAAGATAAACCAACGCAGCCACCTAACACGCTGCTTGCGTTTTGTCTTCATTACACCAAAGGCATGGGGCTGTCGCTAGCACTACTCTCGTTAAGTGCCGCCTTGCTCGCTATTTTAGAAGTATCGCTATTTAGCTATATGGGGCAACTAGTTGATTGGCTGGCAATTTATACACCACAAACACTCTTTGTAGAGCAGCAGTCCGAGCTGACAAAAATGGCCCTTATGCTCCTTGTGGTGCTGCCTGTAGTGGTGTTTTTTCATTCTGCAATTTTGCACCAGGCATTACTGGGCAATTACCCCATGTCGATTCGCTGGTTAGCACATAGATATTTATTGCGCCAAAGTGTTAGTTTTTATCAAAATGAATTTGCCGGACGCATCGCCACCAAGGTATTACAAACCTCTCTGGCTGTGCGCGAAGCTGTAACAAAACTACTCGACGTATTAATGTACATAATCGTTTATTTTGGCTCTATGTTGTTTTTAGTAGCCGAGGCCGATTGGCGCTTAATGTTACCCTTACTTGTTTGGCTTGTTTTGTATATTTGCATTCAACTTTACTTTGTACCGCGTCTTAAAAAAGTGGCTACCTCACAAGCCGATGCCCGCTCAGAAATGACCGGCCGCATTGTCGACAGCTACACTAATATTGCTACCATTAAACTATTTTCGTACACCCAACGCGAAGAAGAATACGCAAAACAAAGTATGGATGTTTTTTTACAGCCGGTGTACAAGCAAATGCGTTTAGTTACCAGCCTCAACTTTGTTATTCAAACTTTAAATTACTTATTAGTGTTTTCGGTCACTGCGGTATCACTTTACTTGTGGTCGCTAAGTGCCATTAGCGCAGGAGCAATTGCCGTTGCGGTAAGTTTAGCCCTTAGATTAAACGGCATGGCGCAGTGGATCATGTGGGAAATAAGCAGCTTATTTGAAAATATTGGCACCGTAGCCGATGGCATGCAAACCCTCTCTAACCCAATTGCAGTAGCCGATAAACCCAATGCCAGCACTCTTAACGTTAGCCAAGGTGCAATTGAATTTAACAATGTGCACTTTAACTACGGCAAAGCAGCAAGTGAAACGCTGCGTGGCCCAGTTATTAACGGTTTAAACTTAAATATTAAAGCCGGTGAAAAAATTGGCTTAGTGGGTCGCTCTGGCGCGGGTAAATCAACGCTAGTTAATTTACTACTACGCTTTTACGACACCGACTCTGGCAGTATAAAAATTGACGGCCAAAACATTACCGATGTGAGCCAAGAAAGCTTACGCCGTTACATTGCCATGGTAACTCAAGACACTTCCCTGCTGCACCGCTCAGTAAAAGACAACATTTTATACGGCAGACCAGATGCCACTGAAGCCGAAATGATCGATGCCACCAAGCAAGCTAAAGCGCTAGAGTTTGTAACCGACTTAGTTGATAGCAAAGGTAATAAAGGCTTTGACGCGCAAGTAGGCGAACGTGGCGTTACCTTATCGGGTGGGCAGCGCCAACGTATTGCTATTGCGCGCGTACTGCTTAAAAACGCCCCTATTCTCATACTCGACGAAGCCACCAGCGCGCTTGATTCAGAAGTAGAAGCCGCTATTCAAGCAAGTCTTGATGATTTAATGACAGATAAAACAGTAATTGCTATTGCTCACAGGCTATCAACCATAGCGCAAATGGACAGGCTTATCGTACTTGATAACGGCGGTGTTGTTGAGCAAGGCACACATGATGAGTTAATAGCTAAGAATGGGATTTACGCTGCACTTTGGGCACATCAAACAGGTGGGTTTATTGGCGTTGAATAGTTTTTTTAAGTATTAACAACAAACTTAAAATATTAAACCATAACGAAAAATGCGTTATGGTTTAATATTGTTTTATTACGTGCTAGCTCGCTTTACTTTTTTCTATGGTGTGAGTAGCCGATAATTCTAAAAAGTATTCTAATGAATCATCAAGTACATCTAACCACGGCACAGGAAGCTCAGGTGCCAAGGTATTTGTTAAAGTAGAGCGATACGCTTTTTCTCTAAAACACATAATGTCTTGTTGTTTATCTTTTTGCCATTCTTTGAGAATATCTGCCTGTTTTTCAACTGCAAATTCAGGGTAATCTGTGGCATTAGTTAAATCACGAATATACGCTGCTTGATAATCAATAGAGCCTTCAACATTCGTTACTTCATCGTACTTAGCTAACCAATTTTTTTCATCTTCTTGTCGTGCTGCTAATGCTGGTATTTTTATTTTGTCTAAAATTTCGTCGCGTACATACCATGCTTGCGCATCAAACATATTAAAAGTGAAGTACTGATCTTGCATGCCTAAATAAACTAACTTAGGGTTTGGCTGCCAAAAAACACCCTTATACAAGTTTGCCGGATACAAACAGTTATGTGTTTGTAAACGTAGTTCGTCAGGTAAAAATGGAAAATGAAATAAATACCCAGTACACATAATCACAGCATCAAAGCGCTTACTAGTGCCATCTATAAAATGAGCAACGTCCCCTTCAAAGTGGGTCACAAGTGGCATTTCTGCAATGCCGTCTGGCCAATTATAGCCAAGTGCTTTAGTACGGTAGCTTATAGTTACCGATTTAGCGCCATACTTATAACACTGCGTACCTATATCTTCGGCAGAATAGCTACTGCCTATAAGTAAAACTTCTGAATCTTTAAATTCTAGTGCGTCTCTAAAGTCATGAGCATGTAATACTCGACCAGAATACTCTTCTAGCCCTTCAAAATAAGGCATGTTTGGAGTAGAGAAATGACCTGTAGCAACAATAACATAATCAAACTCATTCACTTCCTGCTCGCCGGTTTTATGGTTCATAACCGTTACAGTAAACATTTGTGTTTCGTCGTCAAATGTAACCCAACGAACCGGGCACTCAAAGCGAATGTATTTACGAATATCTTGCTTGTTAATACGCCCCATTATGTAGTCTTTAAGCACTTCACGAGGGGGATACGAAGGAATAGGTCTACCAAAATGTTCTTCAAAAGAATAATCAGCAAATTCTAAGCATTCTTTTGGTCCGTTAGACCAAAGATAACGATACATACTGCCATGTACCGGCTCACCATTTCTGTCTAGCCCAGTGCGCCATGTATAGTTCCACATGCCACCAATATCATTTTGTTTTTCGTAACAAACAACTTCCGGTAAATTCTCAATACCGGCTAAACGAGCTGCTTCAAATGCACGTAATTGTGCCAAACCGCTTGGACCTGCGCCCAAAATAGCAATTTTTTTCATTATAAAAGTCGACTCCTAATAGCTAATACGAGCCTTACTATAACATTTTTTCATGCAAATTATTTGCCACAATAAAAATAAATCCTTTTTTATAACATTTACCTTTAAAAAAACATAAAATAAATCAATATTTTATTAACTAGCCGTCTATTATCACCGTAACTTATTTGGCTTAAAAAATTTAATCAGTAAGCACTCAGCCATTAGTTTATAACGGCTTAAATTTAAGTAATAAAAAAAGCGAAGATGCTGTTTATGCTCCTTCGCTTTTACTACCATTTAATACTTAAATTAAAGCTTTATAGTATTGTTACTGTGATAAAAAATAGCTTATAGGCGTTTGCTGGTATCTTTAAAATAATGATGCGTTAAGCCATAAGTGCAGTATTATGCTGGCCCCGTAACCTAACGCAATCACAGGCGTCCACTTTAGGTGACCAAAAAAAGTATAGTAGCCGCGTGCTTGCCCCATTAATGCCACTCCCGCAGCCGAGCCAATCGAGAGTAAACTACCGCCTACCCCCGCAGTTAAAGTGATCAGCAACCATTGCCCATGCGACATTTCAGGATCCATAGATAACACCGCAAACATAACCGGTATATTATCGATCACTGCAGAAATCACCCCAAGAAAAACATTTGCCGTTGTAGTAGACCAATTGCCGTATAGCATCTCAGACATAAAGTTTAAATAACCTAAAAACCCTAAGCCACCCACGCACATAACAATACCGTAAAAAAATAATAACGTGTCCCACTCTGCCCGTTGCACTCTACTAAATACGTCAAATGGTACAACACTGCCTAGTTTAGCTAATCGTTCTTGATCGCCCAACTGCTCTGCATGGGCTCTTTTACGAGCCAGTGATCCTGGTAAAGTCATTCTTAAAAAATAACCAAAAAACTGTAAATAGCCTAGCCCCATCATCATACCTAATACTGGTGGCAGGTTTAAAAAGCTATGGCAAGCAACGGCAGTGGCTATGGTAAGTAAAAACAACACTAATATTCGCACTGCGCCGCGTTTTAGCTCAACCGCTTCGTATTGTGCGGTTGGGTGCTTATCGGCAACATAAAAGCTCATAATGGCTGCGGGCACTAAGTAATTAACTAAAGCAGGTAAAAACAGCACTAAAAACTCGTTAAAATGCACCAATCCAGCTTGCCACACCATTAGCGTGGTTATGTCGCCAAAGGGGCTAAATGCGCCGCCTGCATTAGCCGCAATAACAATATTAATACAGCTGATGTTTATAAATGGCTTATCACCTTCGGCAACTTTCATTACCACTGCACACATTAATAACGCGGTGGTAAGGTTGTCGGCAATCGGGGAGATAAAAAATGCTAAAAAACCGGTTATCCAAAATAAATTTTTATAGTTAAAGCCTTTACGGATCATCCAAGCGCGCAATGCATCAAATACTCCTCTTTCTTCTAGCGCATTTATGTAGGTCATAGCGACTAGTAAAAAGAGCATAAGCTCGGCAAACTCAAGTAAATTATGCCTAAATGCAGTTTCGGTAAGTTCAGTAATATCATGGCTAACGTAGTAGGCACCTATTAATATCCAAATTAATCCTGCTGCAACCAATACTGGTTTCGACTTTCTTAAATGTAGCTTTTCCTCGAGCATAACCACGGTATAAGCAATTAAAAATATACCAATACACAACCAACCAATACTCGATGATGTTAAATCTAACTGCCCTTGCGCAGCCCAAACTGGCGAGCAAAAAAACAACATAGCAATACATACTATGTTGAACCCCCGTAACAAACTCTTCATTTTACATTTCCTGTTTTAATTACATAAATCAGCTAGCTTTAATTACAATAAAGCAATTTATCTGCTTTATTGATACGCATTTTGGTGAGTATTTATTGGTTATTATTTTTTCACCACAATAAAATAGCACAGCATTACCAAGTGGCTATTGTACTGAGGTCTATATATGCATAGATGGTTGCTATATTGTAAATAGGGTGTGTGAATGGTGGTTATGCAAGCTTTAATATTTACAGGTTAATTATTTAAAATTCAATTGGTTATATTGTTTTTATTTGGTGCTGCGAAGTAGTTAACAAAAAAAAGCGAAGTTGCTATATAAGCAACTTCGCTCTTGATTAATTGTTGTTTGTTATTTAATTTGTATTAGGCAATTAACCTTAAACCTACCATTACTAGCATCACAACATTGGCAAGTACCCCAATTAAAAAGAAGTAGCTACGCGGGCTAGGATTTTTATTAGTAGCAATTGCGTAGTACAGCACCATATGAATTAATCGCGCAATAACGTATATCCATACACATAGTGCAAATATTGGGCTTTGATAATTTATTACAAAAGCAAACAACACTGTTCCTATAAATAACGCACTATTTTCAAGGGTATTGTGAAAAGTACGGTGTGCTCTAAATATAAAACTATCGTGAGATAAGTCGTCACTTATTTTACCCGGCACTGCATTAGGCTGTTTTGCTTTGCTAAAAGTTGCTACCGCCCACTGTACAAGCAACATAATTAAATACAGGTAAAACGCCAAATACGCCGAAAGTGCAATATTAGTCATAGTTAATTTCCTTGTTTTTATTAAAGATTATCAATTTTTAGATGTTTAACATTAATAACAGGCAAGTTTTAGGCCGAGTTTAATTATTTGATAGTTATACAAATAATTAAAGCTATCGTTTAAACTCAGTAATTTATTCCGACGTTTTTACATAAAAGCACTTAATACTTAAATTAAAAACCGTAAAAGTATTATTGCTAAACAAATATTCTTAGCAATATTAATCATTAAAATTATAGCCTACGACCTCAAAGTTAAAGTAACTATAACCACCCCATGGTCGGTACTTAAATCGTCTCGCTCAAATACTGGGTTAATTAAATGCCGATCGTAAGTGTTATAGTCACTTACTTCAAAAAAGCTATCATGGTAGCTGGCATCAAATTCACTAGACAATAAAATATAGTCAAGCACTGAACTGCTCGCGCCATAATAATGGGTTGGCGTGCGTGGAGTTGCTGGCTTAGCCACATTATTTGTATCACCTTGCTCAATTACAACACTCACTATATCGCCATCAACACGCAAGTCGTCTGTTGGTGCTTGTGGCTCAGCACTTGCCAATTGCGACTTTGTAAATAAGTCCCATGCATCATTTAAACAATATTTAGCAAGGTAAGTTTTAGCGTCAAAAGCAGAGGCAAAACGCAGTGTATTAGTAAGCATGTGGCTTAACACACCATCAGCTATGCTGTTATTAAAGTCGCCCATTAAAATCATAGGCTGCTGCGTAGCTTCGCGGCGCGCAATCATTTGTATCATTAATAATGTAGCTTCGCTGCCGCGCTGAATAGTTGATCCCCAGCCACCCGCTACATTCGCTTTTAAAATCTCAATTATGTTCTTTTCGGGCGAAAGTGCTTTATTGTGCTCATCAACCTCAATCATTGGGCGTTTAGACTTAAAATGCACCACATAACAATCGGTATTACCTATGTGCGGCAAAGTTACTGTGGCTCTTAATACCTTGCGGCTAAATGTAAAATCAGCACTAAGCCCAAGGGTAGCTACAAGTTCATTATCGTGCTGCACCGCAGCCACTTCAACAATAGGATATTTTGCGGCAATTGCCACTACGGGGCGTTTATAAATAAAGTCGTCAATCACCTCGGGCGTATCTACCACTGCAAAGTGCTCATAACCTTGCCCACGTACTAATTCTTGTAACGACTCAATACTAAACACTTCCTGAAAACCAATCACATCAGGTGCGTGCTCTGTTAAATAATCAATAACCCACTGCTGCTTTTTAGCCCACTGTTGCGCGGTATAAATTTTCTCAAACTCATAGTATGCATTGGGTGGCTCAAGGTAATTAAACAAGTTAAATGTGGCTATTTTTAGTTGAGTGTTTTTTATCAAAAGAGGTTCCACTGCTGTACATTTTAAAATAACAAACATCGCTGAGTTATTAGCCCTAATGCTTGCTTAAATGAATACGTAAAAGTATGTAATAGCAGTATACCCTATTGCTTATCGTTTTTAAGGCTTTAGGGGGGTGTTCAAAACCTGTGCTATTTAAGTAAACTTGTAAAAATAAGATCATACATGGCAAATCAATTCAATTTCATACATCAAACAATAGCATTACAAATTTAGCTGCTTACGTATTCGTACGCTTTGTTTTTACCCTTGAGTATCGCTACGCGCTATTAAAACCAAAAACCCCCTCATTTTTTACAAATATCTCCAAAAAGCACAGTGCCTATTTTATTACTGCTTTATTATGCTTATATGCAATGAGGTTGCAGTAACAACCTTTAAAACTACGCATTGAATAATTCTCAACTTACTATTTTAGCCCTTTATTTAGGCTATACTGCCCTTTCCATTACCTACAAACGCTATGTATTATGAACTACTCAAACTTTGGCACTAAATTTACACAACCCAACGGCATTACTCAGTTAATGGAAGACTTAGGCAGTGCTAAAAGCAGTAACAATCCTAATATTGTTATGCTTGGTGGCGGTAACCCTGCATTAGTACCACAAGTAAATGAGGTTTTTTTAAGTGAGTTACAAAAGCTCGTTGCCAGTAATAAAGTATCGCAAGTATTTGGCCTTTACGACGGCCCAACCGGTAACGACGAGTTTAGAGCTGCATTAGCAAGCCAACTAAGTAAAGAATATGCATGGGATATAAGCGCCAATAACGTAGCACTTGGTAATGGCTGCCAAGCTAACTTTTTTGTGCTGTTTAATATGTTTGCAGGCGAAATGCCTGATGGCAGCCATAAAAAGATTTTATTTCCCCTCGCGCCAGAATACGTAGGTTATGCCGACCAAGGTTTATCGGACGATATGTTTGTTGCCATAAAGCCCGATATCGAAATTTTAAATACCGGTAGCACATCTAAACAATTTAAATACGTTATTGATTTTAAAGCGGTTGAAAAAATATTAGCAAACGACAGCAGTATCAGTGCGCTGTGCGTATCGCGCCCTACCAATCCAACCGGTAATGTAATAACCGACGAAGAAGTAAAACACCTTGATTTACTCGCTAAGCAATACAACATTCCACTCATTATAGATAACGCATATGGCGATCCATTCCCGGGCTGTATTTACACCGACGCAAACCTAACCTGGAACTCAAACATAATTTTATGTATGTCGCTTTCAAAGCTTGGCTTACCGGGTTTACGCAGCGGTATTGTGGTTGCAAACAATGAAATTATTAAAGCAATTGGCCGCGTAAATGGCAGCATGGTTTTATCGCCAAATAGTATAGGCCCAAGCTTAGTTACCCGTTTAATTAACGACGACGAACTACTGCCGCTGTGTCGTAATGTTGTGTTGCCTTTTTATCGTAATAAAGCACAAGTAGCGATTGAACTGTTTGATGAAATATTTGCCGATATGAGTGTTTACTTGCATAAAGTTGAAGGCGCATTTTTTATGTGGCTGTGGTTTAAAGATGCAAAAATAACAAGCGAAACACTATACCAAAAGCTTAAAGAGCAAGATGTGTATGTAATTCCTGGACACAACTTTTTTATTGGCATTGACGATAGCTGGGCGCACAAGCACGAGTGTATTCGCATTAACTATGCAACCGATGAAGCAACACTACGCAAAGGTTTACAAACCATAAAGTATTTAATGGCGTAAATTAATGCTTATGCTATCTACGCTTTGGCTATAACGTAACATCCACTATAACGGCACGCTATTGAGCAAGTGTTGCCTTTATCCCTTATTTACCTCTGTAATACTGTACTCTTTTTGTGCAAACGCGCGCTATACTCTTTAAATTTATATATAAACTGTTATTCTACGCGACCTTTTTTACACGCTATTTACTAGCGGGTAGCATAAAAGGTAGTTCAGGCTGCAAACGCTTACTAAGTGGCAGTAATAAAACGCGCGCCCATACAGGTGCACACTTTAAACACCAACATACAGGTAAATTATGCGATTAGGACCAGGACTACTAGTCACCGCAGCCTTTATAGGACCAGGCACCATAACGACTGCTAGCGTAGCAGGTGCAAACTTTGGCTTTGCACTTATCTGGACATTACTTTTTTCAGTAATAGCCACTATATTATTACAATCTATGGCTGCTCGCCTTGGCGTAGCAACAGGCAAAGATCTTGCTCAAGCACTGCGCGCGCATATTCATACCCCAGTGCTTAAAATTCTCGCTAGCTTTTTGGTAATAAGCGCCATTGGCGTGGGCAGCGCCGCCTATGAAGCGGGTAACCTTAGTGGCGCTAGCATGGGTTTAATAAAGATATTTCCGACAATAAATGCGCAAATATGGACGCCGCTCATTGCTTTTATTAGCGCATTGTTACTGTACAGCGGAAAACATAAAGTGGTAGAAAACGCGCTCATTTTATTAGTGATTTTAATGAGCCTAGTGTTTATTTCTACTTTAGTTATGGCTGCTCCGCCTATAAGCCAAGTACTAGCGGGTTTTATTCCTACTATGCCTGAGGGCTCTGTTACCACTGTACTTGCACTGATTGGCACCACCATAGTACCTTATAATTTATTTTTGCATTCAGGAGTGCTCGCAGCAAAATACAACAATAATAGCGATAAACGTAAAATAATTAAGCAAACAAATATCGATACCAGCTTATCAATCACTTTAGGTGGAGTGATCACTTTGGCTATTTTATCTACCGCCTCGGTGGCTTTTTATGGTACCGACGCAGGTAAAGTTAGCGCAGCAAATATGGCAGTACAGCTTGAGCCATTATTAGGTGGCGCTGCCCATTACTTTTTTGCTATTGGTTTATTTGCTGCAGGTTTAACTAGTGCAATTACTGCTCCTTTAGCGGGAGCCTATGCAGTTTGCGGAATGCTTGGTTGGTCTAACAAAATGCAAAGTAGCCGTTTCAAATCGGTAGCATTAGTTATCTTATTGTTTGGCGCAGCTGTTGCCTCTTTGGGGTTAGATCCGGTTGCCGTGATCATTTTTGCCCAAGCTGCTAATGGCTTATTACTGCCTATTATTACTGTTTATTTACTCTGGTTGGTAAATCAAAAAGCGGTGATGGGCAATTACACCAATTCTGTGTTATTAAACCTTATCACTGTGCCTATATTACTGCTTATATTTGGCTTAAGCAGCTACAAGCTGATTAGTTTGATTTTTTAATTAAACTAAAAACATCTAATTAAAAGCCACTGTTCACTACAAACAGTGGCTTTTTACTTATTCATTATAATAAAAACCTTTCCTGTATCCTGCAGTAATTAAAAACAAATAATATTTGTTTTTGTTAAGCGTGAAAACACATAGCCCCCAGCTGCACCAGCAAGCAATTGAGTATAAAACCCCCAACCTCTTGCACCCGCTATAATATGTATATTCATAATCGACTCAATGGCAATTAACACAATAGCAAACGCCACAATGCCAGCAATAACAAATAGCTGAGTACGGTATTTTTTAACCTTTTTATTAAGCTGCACCGTAACTAAAAAAGCGATGGCAAGTGCAATGGCAATAATAGCGCCGTAGGTAGGTAATAAGCCCAACCAATCATCCAGTGTTAAACTAACGCGGTCGCTAAAGCCCACTACAACACCTACATTAACTAATTGATTGACAACGTATTGGCTATGAAACAAGCTAGCAAGTGTGAATGTAAATAACCAAGAAACTAAAAATGAGGGCAATATACGTGTTAAAAATGACATGGTTATCTCAACTTAAAATAAAGTTTTTTTCTTATATAAGCCATGCTAGCAAAGGCTTACCCCGTAAACAATGTATCTCTTTTTTTACTCTGCTTTCGCTTTTTGCGTTTTCTGTAAATGCAGGCGCTGCGTTACCAAAAAAGCAATACAGTACAAAAACCCTTGCTACACAATTACAGTCTCCGTGGAGCATGGTTGAACTAGCAAACGGTACATGGTTAATTACAGAGCGCGATGGCCACGTAGTTATAATTAAAAATAATGAGCAATCAAGAGTAAAACTAAACCTAGAGGGCTTATACCTTGCAGGCCAAGGTGGCTTGCTCGATATAGTGTTATCGCCAGATTATAGCAACTCCAAAGAAATTATTTTTACCTACGCCCAAGGCGATGCCAACGCAAACAGGCTTGTTGTTGCCAAAGCCACCTTTAATGGTACTCGTTTTTCAAAGCCGCAAATTATTTATAAAGTAGCTACCAATAAAAACACACCACAACATTACGCTGGGCGCGCCCTTGTACTACCCGACAATACGTTATTAGTTTCAACGGGCGATGGCTTTGACTTTAGAGAACAAGCACAAGTTATTACCAGCCAGCTTGGTAAAATATTACGTATAAACTTAAACGGCAGTATTCCAACAGATAACCCATTTATTAACCATACAAACCCAAATGCCCATGCTGTTTACTCACTTGGCCACCGTAACCCTCAGGGCCTTGTATATGATTACGATACACAGCAAATTATTAGCCACGAACACGGCCCCGCAGGCACGGCAAGATCATTATAAATTGAACTTATAGAGCAAGTAGTGATCAGATCAAGGCATAATAATTACTTGGTCGCATAAATATGAGCACTACTTTTCTGAAACATTTTAATTCAATTACAGATCCTCGCATTGAACGTTGTAAAAAGCATGAACTTATCGATATTCTTCTCCTTGCTATTAGCGCTGTGCTCTCTGGTGCAGAAGGATGGGAAGATATTGAAGACTTTGGGCACCTAAAACTTGATTGGTTAAAAAAATACGGCACGTTCAACGCAGGAATTCCAAAACATGACACGATTGCGCGCGTCATGTGTCGGTTAAAAGCAAATGAAATAGAAAGGGCATTTCAATCTTGGATATCATCACTGATTGAAACCACAGGTGCAGATATCATCGCTATTGATGGCAAAACCGCACGGCGTTCATTTACCACAAAAGACAGAAAAAGTGCCTTACACACGGTCAGTGCATGGAGTTGCCAACACCAGTTAGTGCTTGGACAGACGGCTGTTGATAATAAAACAAATGAAATCACCGCAATACCAGAATTACTCACCCTGCTCGATATTGAAAACAGTATCATTACGTTAGATGCGATGGGATGCCAACAAGAAATAGCAAAACAAATCATCCAACAAAAAGCAGATTATATTCTTGCACTTAAAGGAAATCATTCAGGCATGCAAAAGGAACTAGAAGCGTGG